>DOEZ01000382.1 GCA_003532715.1 Planctomycetaceae bacterium | reverse complement strand
AAGCCTCGCGCGCAGCAGCCAATTCATCTTGATGGCGATTTTGTTTGGGTTGCTCGCCGGCTGTAGCCAGTCGCTGCCGACAACCGTGCCCGTTCGCGGGAAGGTGACTTGGCAGGGCAAGCCCCTGACCACGGGAACCGTGACGTTCGAGCCGATCGGCTCGGAGGGGGCTTCTCTCTTGNNCTCTTGCGACCCGCGCGAGGGTGCCTGGACGGCGATGGCACGTATCGTCTTTCAAGCTTCCGAACCAATGACGGCGCCCAGCCAGGCCAGTACGTGGTTGTCATCACCAGTTACACCAACAGCCCCTCGATCGACGCGATGGGCCCGCCTCCCAAATGGGCCATTCCGGCGAGTTACGGACGTGCCGACACGAGTGGCCTTTCGGCCACCATCTCCGCGGACGCGTCCGGCGAGGTTGAAATCAACTTCGACCTGCCTTTGAATGGGACAACCCCGAAGTAGACTATACTGAATAGGAAGCCGGATCGGGTCGTTTCGCGCGGAATATACCCGGTGGCTCGTCGTGACACGTCGTTGACCTCGCGGCGGTGAACAGAGGTCGATGGTTCCCCTTTGACGGTTTGCGTCATTCCACCCTTTGAGGAATTCCGATGAAAGACACTTCACGCGACGGACAGCGCGGGCGGCTGAATGGCGTCCATTGGATTGTCCCGCTTCTATCTTTGCTCACATTGGGAGGTTTCGCCTTCGCGGCTCATAACGTGCGTGCCGCCGAGACATCCACGACTTGGCCCGAGATGACCGCCGAGTCTCGGCCGTGGACGTATTGGTGGTGGATGGGCAGCGCGGTTGACGAGGCGAATCTCACCCGCCAATTGGAGGCGTATCAGGCAGCCGGCCTGGGTGGCGTGCATATTGTCCCGATCTACGGCGCGAAGGGTTACGAGGATCGCTTCATCGACTATTTGAGCCCGACCTGGATGGATCGATTGCGGCATACCGTGGTCGAGGCGGGACGGCTGGGTTTGGGCGTCGACATGACGACCGGCACCGGCTGGAACTTTGGCGGTCCCACGGTCACCGCGAACGATGCGGATGCGGCGGTGGTCCACAACGTCGACCAGGTCGCCGGAGGCCAGACGCTCGGCACGACCTTCAATCCGGTCTCGACTCAGGCGCTCGTGGCCTACTCCGACGCCGGCGCGGTCGTCGAACTGACCAGCCTGATTCGTCCCGACGGCTCCGTTGACTGGGCGGCGCCGCCAGGCTCATGGAACGTTCATCACGTTTCTCAGAAGTTTTCGGGGCGAAACGTCGAGAGGGCCGCGCCGGGGGGCGCCGGTCGCATGCTCAATCCATTTTCTGGAACGGCCATGACCAACTACCTGGTCCGTTTCGAGGACGCCTTCGCCGGATACAGCGGCCCAATGCCCCGCGCCATGTACTGCGACTCGTACGAATACATCTCGAACTGGTCGCCCGACTTACTGGCTGAGTTCGAACAGCGTCGCGGTTACCGCCTGCAGACGCAGTTGCCGGCCCTCTTTGACGCCGGTTCGACCGACACGGTCGCGCGGGTCAAGTCCGACTACCGCCGGACCATTTCCGAGATGATGACCGACAACTCCATCGCGACGTGGACTGCCTGGGTGGGAGACAAGGGCATGCAGACTCGCTACCAGGCGCACGGAGCGCCTGGGAATATCCTCGACCTCTACGCGGCGGCCGACATTCCCGAGACCGAGATGTTCAACAAGAAACGCGACGTCTTGATCGCGAAGTTCGCCTCCTCGGCGGCGCACGTGATGGACAGGCGACTCGTATCGGCCGAAACCGGCACCTGGCTCAAAGAGCACTTCAACGAGACGCTGTCCGACGTGAAGTATCTCGCCGACGAGATGTTTCTCGGCGGTGTCAACCACATCTTCTACCACGGAACGTGCTACTCGCCCGAAGAAGCGCCTTGGCCCGGTTGGGTCTTCTACGCCTCGACGCAGATGAACCCTCGCAACGCGATCTGGCGCGACGTGCCCGCCTTGAATGATTACATCGCGCGCACGCAATCGATCCTGCAGTCGGGCCGGCCGGACAACGACCTTCTGGTCTACTGGCCCATCAGCGATCAGTGGCATGACGCAAGCGGAATGCAGCAACATGTCGAAGTTGTCTCGAACGATTGGTTCTACGATCAGTCAATCGCGGGACTGGCCGGACACTTGTGGAGCCGGGGCTACACGTTCGACTATGTCTCCGATCGTCAGCTCGGCGAAGCGACGACGTCGTCGGGAAATATAGCGGTCCCGGGCGGCGACTACCGCGCCATCTTGGTTCCGCGGTGCAACCTCATGCCGGAGGAAACTCTACGGCAACTCGTCGACCTGGCGTCGCGAGGAGCCACCGTGATCTTCCAAACCAGCCTGCCGAACGACGTGCCGGGTCTCGCGGATCTGACGCGACGCCGTAGCGAGTTTGGCAATCTGCTAGGCACGCTCGAACCCACGCCCGTTCCGGGCCAGCCGCTCCAGCAGGCCAACGTCGGCCAGGGGCGTGTCTTGATCGGAGACGTGGAGTCGGCCCTGGGACATTCCGGCATCCAGCGGGAAAGTCTGGTCGATCACACCGGCGCGGAATTCGTGCGACTTGCTCGCGACGGCGGGCACGACTATTTCATCGCCAATCAGGGCGGCTTCCCGATGTACAAGTGGATCACGCTGGCGACTCCGATACAGTCGGCGTTGCTGATGGACCCGATGACCGGACAGACGGGCGCCGCGGCGATTCGGCTCAATGACCAACAGCAAACCGAGGTATTGGTTCACTTGGAGCACGGGCAATCAATGATTGTGCGCACCTTCACCGACCAGCAAATCGAGGCGCCTGTCTGGAGCTATCTTCGTCCCTCGGGTAATCCGGTCACGATCGACGGCACATGGCACGTTGACTTCGTCGATGGCGGACCCGTCTTGCCGGGCTCGTTCCAGACTTCCCAATTGGGTTCCTGGACCAAGACGGGTGATGCCGAGGCCGAGCGATTCGCCGGCACGGCTCGTTACAGTATCGCGTTCGATGCCCCCCCCGGCAGTCCAGGGCAATGGGTTCTCGACCTGGGGCGGGTTGCCGAGAGCGCCCGCGTGAGCCTTAACGGCGAGGCGTTGGGTACGTTGATCGCCACCCCCTACCGCGTCGTGCTCGAGAATCTTCGACCGACCGGGAACGTCCTCGAGATCGAAGTGACCAATCTCTCGGCAAATCGTGTTCGCGATCTCGACCGTCGGGGCGTCGCCTGGAAGAACTTCTACGACATCAACTTCGTGAACATCAATTATCAATCGTTCGACGCGTCGAATTGGCCGATTCGGGATTCCGGATTGCTCGGTCCGGTGCGGCTCTGGCCGATGGCGATAAATCTCTCGGGACACTGGGAGCCGACCGTCATTTCCATTGACGACTTTAGCTCGACCACCCTCGACAGCCATTGGCGACAGTCCACGGTCCTGACACAGGGAGCGGGCGCGACCGTTCGCTACGATGTCACGACGAACGGCGGCGAAGTGACCTGGAGATACACGGGCGCCAACGACAAGGCACAACAGACCGTGCTCTTGCGAGACGATTTCTCGCTCCAGGTCGGAGACGCGCTTGAAGTCACCATGCGGATACTGGACCCTTCGGGTACTCTGGCTCAGGTGTTTGGAGGACTGGCCGTCGATGGCGGTAGCGTCACGCCCACTAACCGAAGCAAGCTATTCGCCATTTCGGCCGAAGCCTCGGGAACGATCGTCCTGGTCGTCGGCGACGGCAATGGAGACGCGACGCTCTCGGACCGGGTCTCCCTTCCCGGCAACTACGCGAACGGCGACAGTATTAACCTTCGTCTGACGGTGACGGACCTCAATACGGTTCAGGCGTCCTATTCCGTGGACGGCGACACGTTTGTCATATTGGGGTCGCCCCACGTACTCGAAACGCTTGCCGCGTTCGGTCTTTACAACGGAAATGCGCGAAGCACGGCGACGGGATCGATCGCGTTCGACGATCTGAGGATTATCCGGCTCTGGGACGATACGTCCAATCCCATGCCCGGAGACATTGACCTCAACGGCAGGGTCGATGAGCGAGACATGGCGATTCTGGCGCAGAATTGGGGCGCGACCAATGCGAGTTGGACGAGGGGCGACCTTAATCGTGACGGTCGAGTCGACGCGCGCGACGCCTCGATTCTGGCCGCGAACTGGCAGGCCACGACGGGTGAGGCGGCTTCCGTGCCCGAATCGAGTGCGATGGCGCTTATCGCCGGAGCCGCGATTGTCGGGGCGTTCCTCTCGCGCGGAATCTAGCTACTTGAGAACGCACGCGAATGGCGACAGAACTAATGACACACAAAGAGACCATGACTTCGCGCGAGAGGGTTCTCGCGGCGATCAACCACCAAATTCCCGACCGCGTGCCGATCGATCTGGGCGGCAACCAGACGGGCATCCATGCGACGGCCTACAAGGCGTTGCTCGACCATTTGGGCATTGCGGACGAAATTCGAATCATGGACGCCGTCCAGCAGTTGGCCCAGCCGTGCGAGGAGTTGCTCGAGCGGTTTCACGTCGATACGCGGTACATCGCGGCGGGTTCGGCGGCCGGTTTCGACGGCCGTATCCGGCAAAACGTCCGTCGCGGTCGGCTTTGGCACGATTTGACCGATGAGTTCGGCGTGACCTGGAGCATGCCCGACGATCAGCGGCTCTACATGGACATCTCGCGCCATCCGCTTGCCGGCGCGACGATTGCCGACGTACACGATTACCCGTTCCCCCGGGGCGACGATCCGGGTCGGTTCGAGGGTCTTCGGGAACGAGCGCTTCGGATACGAAACGAAACGCCCTATGCACTTGTGAGCGGCATCTCGGGCGTCATCTACGAAACGTGCTGGTACATGCGGGGGCTGGAGGCCTGGTATATTGACATGCTCACGGCGCCCGAGTTTTGCGAGGCTCTGCTCGACCGAGTTCTTCAGTTCTGGCTGGATTGGTTTCGGGCGTTTCTCGACGAGGTGGGCGATCTGGTCGACGTGATCATGGTGGGCGACGACTTGGCAGGGCAGGACGGCCCGCTTTTCCGCCCGGCCTTGTACCGAAGCCTGGTGAAGCCGCTGCAGCAGCAGCTTTGCCGCTATATTCGCTCTCGCACCGACGCCAAACTGTGGTATCATACGTGCGGCAACTGCCGGGAATACATCG
>DOEZ01000035.1 GCA_003532715.1 Planctomycetaceae bacterium | reverse complement strand
AGACGTTCGCCACGGCCGGCCGCCGCGCCGACGAGGGGATTCGGCTGTGGAACCCGGTCAACGGCCGACGTCTCGAAGTGCTGCCCGGCCACGCGAAGGAAACCGGCGCGTTGGCCTTCTCGCCAGACGGATCCATCCTAGCCAGCGGCGGCTACGACCGCGTGGTGCGTCTCTGGCGGGCGGATTGAATGAGTAATAATCCGTTCTAAAACCGCCAGGTCACGGTTCCGTACATCGCTCGTTCGACCTCGGTCTGTTGCGATTCGGGACCCTGGTTGCGGACGTATTCCAGGTGGCTGGGTGTCAGTAGATTGCGTCCGACCCAGGCGGCCTCGAAACGCTTGCTCGGGCACCATGCCAGGCGGAAGTCCATCGTGACGTACGACGGGACGTCGAGCGTCGTCAGGGCGTCGACGTAGCGAAGCATCATGTCGAACTGGATGTCGCGCCGCAAATCCCAGGACGACTGGAAGTAGACCTGGTTGACGGGCGACCAGCCCTCCTGCACTTCGCCCATCGGCGAGAAGCCGGCGTCGGTGTGGAGAAACATCCGCAAGTAGGTATAGGCCGTTTGCAGCTTCCAATTCGGATTGACTTGGTACGTCGCCGAGAGTTCACAGCCGTAGGTCTCGCCGTCCATGCAGTTTTCCCAGGGCCAGAACCAGGTGGGCGGCGTCGGCATGGGCGGGGTCGGCTGCGTGAAAACCAGCTTGTCATATTGGTTGAAGAACAGCGCGACGTCCCACGAGAATCGCTCGGTCGGCTGCGCCCGGTAGCCCATTTCCCATGCCAGCAATTCCTCCGAACGAACGCTGTCGTTACCCAGGATCACGGCCCAGGTCGGGGGCGGCGGCCCGAGATAGACGGGCATGGCGCGATAGTAGGCGCTGCGATCAAGCCGGTTGGGCGTTCTGACGGCGCGCGAGACAGCGCCCCAGATGGCCCGCCGTTCGTCCAGGCTCCACAGTGCCCGGATCGTCGGCTGGTACTCGAAACCCGTGTAGTCGTTGTGCTCGAACTTCGACCCGACGGTCAAGAACAGCCGATCCTCGACCAGTGTTATTTCATCCTGGATGAAGCAGCTATAGACGTTTAACGTCTTCTCCGGTGGAATGAAAGAGACCGTGTAGGAATTGTCGATGGCGTCCCGGTGATTGCGGTACCCGGCGCCCCACACGATCTGATGACGGTCACCCCAAGGAATTTGCCGCTGGAAGTCGATGTCGATGACGTCAACCGGTCCCGAGGCCAAGGGCCAGGCCCGTCTGATGCGATCGTAGTAGAATTGAAGGGCCCATCCGTCGCCCTCGTCGAAATCGCGGCGCCACCGCGTCAACACGTTGCCGCCGCTCATTTGCGCATCGCCCACGACCATTTGTTCCCAGGGCATGACGGGTAGCGCCTCGCGAAACTCGCCGCCCGCGTCGCCGCCGTAAACGTCGCCCTGCACGGTGATCGTGTCTTGGCGGTTCGGCTCCCAGTCCATGCGGAAGCCGCCTTGTCCCGATCGCCAATCGTCGTGAGCTTGCGTTCCGGGCAGGAATCCCTCGTCCTGGTCCTGGAACATGCCATAGACTCGCCAGGTGAGATCCTTGCCGGCGCTGCCTCCGTAGCGGAGGCTGGTCCATCCGCGCAATTCGTCTCCGGCCGCGCCGAAGAACAACCCGCCTTGCGTGTCGGCCGACGACTTCGTGATGATATTGATGACGCCGTTGACCGCGTTCGAGCCCCAAACCGACGCGCCGGGTCCGCGAATCACCTCGATCCGCTCGACGTCCTGGAGCATGACCAGATTGGCTTCCCAATAGACGCCCGAGAAGACCATGTTGTAGATCGATCGACCGTCGATCTGCACCAACAGTTTGTTCGCGAACCGGCCGCTGAAACCGCGCGACGTGACCGACCACTGGCTGGCGTTGATCCGAGCCACTTCGAGACCCGGCACCATGCGAAGCACCTCGGGCACTTCGGTCGCTCCGCTGCGGCGGATCATTTCTTGGGTGATGACGAAGACGGCCGCCGGGGAGCGTCCGACCGTCGTCGGCGTCCGCATGACCGACGTCACCTCGGCATCCATGGCTGGAGCGGTCACGCGCGTCCGAGCGATCTCCTGAAGGTCCTTCTCCAGGAAGTCGAGGCCGTTGTCGTCTCCGTTTCCGCTGCTGTTCTTCTCGTTCTTGTCCTTCTTGGCGGCTTCGGCCGCCGGCTGCGTTTGTCCGTCGTTGGCCTGTTCGCTCGTCGCCGACTCGTCGTCGGCCGGCTCGTCATTGCTCCAGGCAGTGTATTGCGGCGAAGGAAGCGGCGCGGGGGCAACCTGTTGCGCCCCAGCCACCGAAGTCGCCAGAAAGGAGACGACCGCGGCGCGGATGAGAATGCGTCGGATTCTGCTCGATTCGACGAACAGGGTAGTTGCCCGAAGCGGATTCCGTTCCATCGGCTTCGTCCTTTGAGGCCAGACGTCTTGTTGGCCCGGACAATGCATCCGCTTGCGGGTGGGGCGATGCGAACCTTGAATTTGGTGGGCTTCGGTTGCTCGATTTGCGCGAGCCCTGGGCGCGAGGCGAACGTCACCACCGTCTGGTTTGCGTTGCCCCACCAAGGGTTTTTGCGCCCTCGACCCAACCTATACGAATGATCCGGGTTAGCGGGCCGGGCGTTGGATACAACACCAAGCAGATCCGGCACGAGCCCGACCCGCGGCAACACCCCATTCTCGGATCGGACGTAACAACCGGCCGACTCAATGAAAATCCGTTCAATCCACAAAGTCTGCCCATCCCGAAACGTCTGCCCGATCTGCCATGCGTCCAACCAAAGGCGAGTGGGGGCCGTGAGGCCCCTGTTTGCATCCCGGCGATCCACCACTTGGCCAGGGCCTTGAATCAAAGGCGGTTATGGGCGGCCCCTGAATCCCCACTTCAAAAACATTTGTGGGCGTCTTTTATCTCGTCATCCCCTTTTCTTCCTCCCACCCTTTACTCGACCCTTTCTTGCTGTCCGACGTCGGGGTCAGTTGGCGATTGGGTGAGAACGCATTTGGTTTGTTGACAGGCTAAACGCCACCGTCGCGCAAACATCCGAAGTAATGGAACGAAGACAAGCACGGCTAAGACAATCGGAATGAGCCATGCCATCGCTGCTCGCAAATGAGAGTTGCGAGACGCTTTGTCGGCCATTCGCCGAAACCCCTGCGACACTTCCGGATCGTCTTGGGCAGCATAGTCAGCCATGAGAGAAAACAGGTCGGCTTCCACTTTGCCTTCAAGTGGGATGCTTGTTCCTCCCAGCACGACTAGCGGGTCACCATGTCCACGTCTCGCTCGATGTTGAATCTCTAGGTGAGGAGAATCGTAACTGCCCGGACAAAAAAACACCGCGAGGTAGAACACACCTTCAATGTGGTCATCCGTCTTGTCGTAGAAACGCCATGCACAATCTACGGCAGTATTGAACCGTGCCTGCTCCCCACGGAAGGATCGCCGTAGAGGATATTCTGCTAATAGATTTCGTAGTAGGACATGCGCGGCGGTTGCGGCCTTCGGATCAAGATGCACACACCAAGACTTCTTGCCAAGTGCCACCCTTCCCTCCGTATCCAACGGAGTTCCATAGATTCCGACATGAAGCATGTCGATCGCCTCGTAATCACGAGCGAACTGCGGCGAGTTCTCTCGGGTAATCACATCGGCCGGGTTGCCTTGCTCCGTTGCGATAACGGCAACTGACCAAGCCGGTTCGCACGCAATTAATAGTACCCCGGTGGACAGAACAACGCAAACGACAGGGCGCCATGACCTAGCATCGTTTAAGGGCACTGCTCGATGGGGCGCGAGACCAGCGTACATTCCTCATGTCTCCTCATGTCTTTGATCGTGTTCCAGACCAACTCGCTCGGAACAGCCTGTGAACGCGAGTACACCTAATACAGTAGTTTGAAGTTCGAC
>DOEZ01000580.1 GCA_003532715.1 Planctomycetaceae bacterium | reverse complement strand
CTAATCCCTAATCCCTAATCCCTAACCCCCTAGCCCCCTAGCCTCACCGTGGACACAAGAACAACCATCATCGCCCTGGCCTATCTCGCTTCGGCCGTTCTGTTTATCCTTGGCCTCAAAGGTTTGACGCGACCCAAAACGGCCGTTCGCGGCAACCTGCTTGGGGCGTTGGGCATGTTGCTGGCCGTTGTCGTGACCCTGTTCGCCCAAGGCATCGCCGGCTACTGGATGATCGGCGTCGGGTTGGTGATCGGCACGGTGATCGGTGCGGTTCTCGCGATCAAGATCGAGATGACCGCCATGCCCGAAATGGTCGCCCTGTTCAACGGCTTCGGCGGAGCGGCTTCGGTCATGGTCGCCTGGGCCGAGTTGATCGTTTTGGCGGGCAAATACAACGACTCGGTGAACAAGGCGGGCGAAGCAACGCTGACCGGCTATCACAGCATGCTCATCGCCGGGCTACTGGCCGGGTTGGTCGGCGCGGTCACCTTCTGGGGCAGCCTCCTGGCGTTCGCGAAGCTCCGTGAGTACAAGTCGTTCCGAAAACCGTTCGACTACCCCGGCCTGCGGTTGATCAACGCCGGCCTGGGAGCGCTGCTTATCCTACTGGTCGTGGTCGGCGCGATGAATCCGGGCAGCTACGTGATCTACGTCCTGGTGGTGCTGGTGGCCTCGGTCCTCGGCGTCACGCTGGTCAACCCGATCGGCGGGGCCGACATGCCCGTNNTATTCGGGCATCGCCGCCGCGGCGACCGGATTCGTCTTGGACAACAGCGTGCTGATCATCGCCGGATCGTTGGTCGGGGCCTCGGGCGTCATTCTGACTCAGATCATGTGCAAGGCCATGAACCGTTCGTTGACGAACGTGCTGTTCGGCAAACTCGAAGCGGCCGAAGGTTCGGCCACGGCCGACGAGGTCTACGGCGGCAAGGTCAAGGCCACTTCCGGTGAGGAAGTCGCCATGCTCTTCGAAAACGCCCGCCGCGTCGTGATCGTGCCGGGCTACGGCATGGCAGTCGCCCAGGCTCAGCACACGGTCCGCGATCTGACCAATCTGCTCGAATCGCGGGGCGTTGAGGTCGAATTCGGCGTCCATCCGGTGGCCGGGCGCATGCCGGGACACATGAACGTGTTGTTGGCCGAGGCCGAGATTCCCTACGAACAGCTCAAGGAAATGGACGAAATCAATCCGACGTTCGCCCAGACCGACGTCGTGCTGGTCATCGGGGCGAACGACGTGGTCAATCCCCTGGCGCGCACCGATCCGAAGTGTCCCATCGCCGGAATGCCCATTCTCGACGTCGACAAGGCGCGCACCGTTGTCGTGGTCAAGCGGAGCCTCAGCCCGGGTTTCGCGGGCATCCCCAACCCTCTGTTCGCCGCCGATAACACCCTGATGCTCTTCGGCGACGGCAAAAAAGCGCTGCTCGATCTGATTGCCGCGTTGAAGGAGTAGCGAGAAATCCGCGCCACCCAGGATGCGTCGAGACGCGCCAAGACGCCGCAAGACCTTCTCAGAATCGCACGCGCAAGAAACCCGTCAACGACGTCTGATCCGATTTAACCTCGACGCCATTCTTCCACGTCTCGTCGATTCCGTCCGAGTGGACGACCCAGCGATGCGTCCCCGTCGTGCGGATGGCCGCGTGGTCGGCCTGAATGCCGACGCTGATTCTCGCGGTAACCATGGCTTCCGCGGCCAGCGCGAGATGCATCGTGCCGCCGTTGGTGTTCTCCATGGTGAATCGGGTGCCGTCGTCTCGCAACAGGTGGTNNTGGAACTTCACGTTGATCGGCACGCCGGCCCAGACGACGTCCATCCGAAGCTGGCCGCCCAGGTACAAAATGTAATACTGCTGGTGGAACGCAATCACCGGCCCTTCATGGACCAAGCCGTCGTCGGGAATCAGCGAATAGATGTCATCGCCCATCATATTGAACCGCTGCCACCGAAAACCGGCCATCGGCCAGATTTGGATAGGCAGGGAAAAGAAGCGGTTCGTCCATTTCATCTCGCCCCCGAAGTCGATCATCTGTCCCTCGTTCCATCGCAACGACGAGTGGGTCAGCGAATCGAGTTGCGATGGGTCCGCCGGCGTCAACCAGTCGTAGTCCGTCATCAATCCGTGGATCTGCCGTTCCATCGGGGCGGTCCACTCGAAACGAATCCGTGCCGTCGGCGAGTCCAGGCCGATCTCGAAACCGTGCCACGTCGAGTCCAACGACCAGTCGAGCTTGCTCAGGGGAGCCCAGTTGGGTTCCCACCATTCGGGCACGCCGAACTCGTACGACGTATGGCTATCGACGAACGATCGGACCCGGTAGTCGGCGGTCCAAGTCCAACGCCGGTCCGGCGCTCTCCACGCCGGATCGGCGGTCGATGCGTCGGAATCCCAAAAAACCGCCCGAGGCAGCCAGTCTCGGGAAACGGCGGCCCTTTCGTCGCCGAGGGGATTCCAGGAAACCCATTGAGCCTGGGCCGATTCGGCACGACCGACGGCAATAAGGATCAATGCGGCCGCCCACCGCCACGCAAGCATTCTCATTGTTTCAAAACCACCGGGTGGACGGAAATCACGGATTCTCGTGTCGGTATCGTCCCCGAAGAATCGTCTCACGCAGACGAACCATTAGGGCCGTCAGAATCCCCATAGTCGAACGGAACCGCGAAACCGTCACGGTCGGCATAATCGTCACTGGCGTATTCGCGGGCCAACATCACGCGCCGACTGGCGATTGTCAACGGAAACCGCCTAACGACCGATTCTGCTTTCTCTTGCCGGACATTTCGGGTATCATGGAGTGGGGGAACCCGGACATGGAAGAACAGCCGGTCACACGGTGCGTC
Source organism: Planctomycetaceae bacterium (assembly GCA_003532715.1). Taxonomy (GTDB): domain Bacteria; phylum Planctomycetota; class Planctomycetia; order Pirellulales; family Thermoguttaceae; genus UBA11386. The sequence continues at coordinate 10,451 of DOEZ01000580.1, read as the reverse complement.
CTCGTACATCGTTCCCGTCAGCCAAGGTAGTCCAATGCTCGTCCGAATATGCTCGCTGGCGGTCGCGGCGTGGCTGCTGTTCGCGACCTGCGGCCAAGGCGCCGAACCGAGCCCCTTGTGGGGAAAAATCGCCAATCCGGGCTTCGACGACGAGCGGATCCGGACGACTCTGTTCTTTCCGGGACAAGCCCGCGACGGCTCGAATCCATACGGTCTTCCCTCTCCGCCCACGAAAAACCTGGGGCTTTACACGGCGCATCCGACGGACAATAGCCACTTGCGATGGTCCGAAGCCGCCGACAACCGCGATTCTGCCTTGTGGCAAATGGCGGCCTCGGGGCTCAACGTCGTGACCATGTCGTCTTGGGGCGAGACGTTTCTCGACAAGTGGTCTCTCTATGCGCCGATGCAGTGCTCGCCCGGCTCGCACAATGAACTATTCACGGCCGCCGTCGGCAAGCCGTTGCTCATCACCCCGCTGATCGAGTCGCGCGCCGACTGGACCTTCTACAACGAGTTCCCCACTTACAACGGGGTTGTCGCCCCGGGCACGGTAAGCCAGGTCGTGAACCTGGTGAATCGTTATCTCCGCAATGCCAGCCATCCCGAATGGGCCGACCAATGGACTCGCGTTTACGATCGAGAGGGCGAGCCGCGCTACGCGGTCTCGCTCATCCATGCGGCGTCCAATCGGCTGGCCGCGGACCAACATGCGGCCTTCGCCGCCGGATTTGACTCCATGGCCGACGAGGTTCTCGCTCGGACGGGCGTCAAGGTGGGCTTCCTGCTCGACGTGCTTCCGGCCGGCAGCTACGCGCCGGGCGCGTTCAAGCCGACGCCCGAACAGACCGGGCCCGAATTGCGGAACAAGTCGTCCATCCTCGGAATTCAGTGCTTCATTCCCGAGATCTGGGCGAAGGTTTCGGGCGACGCCGCGCGGCTGGCGTGGAAACGCGATTTTTCGAGTCGCTGGGCGGCGACGGGAATTCCCTTCCTGATGGACGTGGCGCCGGGCTACGACGCTCACATCGTCTTTCCCGGCTCCGTTAAATACGGCCACAACCAGGCTTGGCTCGACGGGCTCAAGGCCATGGTCGAGGATTTTGGGCATGATGGGCTGGTTTTCAACTCGTGGAACGGCTACACCGAGGCGATGGTCGCGGTCGAGTCCAACGAGTACGGCGACGCCTACCGTCGGTGGCTCGACGAATTGACGATGATCCACGACGCGCCCCGGCCGTGGCCCGTGCCGGGCGACGCCAACAAGGACGGTCGGGTCGACGAAGCCGACGCCGGGCTGGTGGCGACCCATTGGGGCCAAACGNNCTCGTCGCGTACACCACGGTTCCCGGGGACGCGAATGCCGACGGGCGCGTCGATGATGCCGATGCGCGGATCGTGGCCGCTCATTGGGGAGAGGGCCTCGCAACGTGGGCCATGGGCGACTTCAACGCCGACGGACGAGTCGGCCCGACCGATGCTTCGATTCTGGCGGCCAACTGGAATCACACCGCGACCGAGGCGGCGGCCATCCCCGAACCTAGCGGACTCGCTCTGCTTGCCGGCCTTCTTCTCGCGGTAGCCCTTCGGCCGAATGGCGAGTGGACCGCACGATTCGGAAAGCGGTGAGACGGTTCGCCCTCACTCGAACCGCAGTTTCAGCACGTATTCTTCCCACTCCTTCTTGAAGGCGTCCATGTCCTCGCGGCCGAGCACTTCGACAAGCGTTTCATAACCCGTCGGATCAACCTTGTGCCGCCGGTGGAAACGGTGATAGAAACGCTCCAGCAGTCCGTGTTCTTGCAGGTAGTAGCACAGGTAGCGGGCTTGCGCGTAGTTCGTGCCTCGATCCTCGTCATAGAACTGCCGAGTGGTGGTCGAGCAAAGGCTCTTGAACGACGGCACGCGACCGCGTCGGATCGCCTCCTGCAGACCGGCCAGCCGCCAGTTCGTCAGGCCGATGATTCGGCCGTTCCTTTCGCTCGCCTGCTCGTAGAGCGAGCCGAGCCCTTCGTTGAACCACGAGGGACACGCGGGAAAATTCGAAGCAACGAACGGATGGACGATCTCGTGAACCAAGGTTCCGCCGCCCGTGGCAATGTTCATCACCAGTGCCCCGTCGGCATGCGAGAAGTAGCCATAAGGCGTGTCGGGCTTGGCTCCAAAGATGGCCTGGGTGTGCTTCTCGTAGCTCTCACGGTCCTTGAAGAGCCAAATGTCGAGTATCTTGTCCGGGTCCTTCTTGAAATAGCTCTTCTTGAGCAAGTCGACGGCCCACTTCACCGTGTCCCGCGCTCGCCGCCGGACCATTTCGGGCGACTCGTCGCCAATAACGACAAAGGGCGGCTCGACGACCACGGTGAAACCCTCGGCCGGGGTTTTCTTCTTCAGAGTCGCGATGTGCCGGGCATAGTCGGCCGCCGTGAAGGTCTCGGCCCCGACGGGCTGGCTGGGCGACGGTTCGTTCGTGCCCGTCGTTCGTCGGTCCGAATTCGCGGCGTCTTGCCCATTGGGGCGCGAAGCGGCGGAAGCCGAACGGGCCGATCCTCGATCGCCATCGCCGGCGCGACCGCCCACGGCCAGCGCAATAATGACCAAAGCGACGACAGCGACGATTCCGAATGACCAACGGGAACGTGCGGTTCGTTGACGGAGTGTTTTGAGCAGACTCATTTATTTTGCCTGACATGTGGGATAATCATTTATTTTGCCTGACATGTGGGATAGCCGCCCTCGGCTGTCATGGCAAGTTTCTGGCGAGAAATCCGAGCTAACCCGGATTTCGACGTGCCGATTCGCCAAAAAGTTCCGAAAGTCCCGTGACCCAATGGTTGCGGTCGCGATGGGGGACGCTCCCCCCGTCAGTCCGTCTTCCTGTAGAATACCCTTTATGCAACTGCTATGATACACCAATGGGCTCCGGCCGCAGTCGAGAAATGTCTGGGCAACCAATTCGGTTCACTCGAGTTCTGGAATGGAAACCGCGAAAAAGACCTATTTTGTTTCCGATTTGCATATTTTTTCAAGTCGCTCGCAGGAGCATCGGTATCTCGACGAGGTCGGCCGCAAGGCGGCCCATGCCGCGGCGTTTGTCCTCGGCGGCGACATTTTCGATTTCCGCTGGAGCACGATGGCCAGCGGGGAAGAGACGGTGACCCGGGCCGTCCACTGGCTGCACGATCTGGCGGCGGCTTGCCCCGCGTGCCGGTTCCACTTCGTCCTGGGCAACCACGACTACCACGAACCGTTTCTCGAACGGCTCGATCACCTTGAATCGCGGCTCGACAACTTCATGTGGTATCCGTACTACCTCCGGCTCGGTCGAAGCGTCTTTCTGCACGGCGACGTGGCGGACCGGAAAACCACCGCCCAAAAACTGGCCGACCGCCGTTCGCGAGGTTTGAACCGAAAACCGCGCGGCTTGCTGGCCAACCGGCTCTACGACTTCGCGATCGAGAAGAAGATGCACAAGCCGCTGGTCGAGTTCGCGCGGCGCAAACAAACGGTCGCCCGTCGCATCCTTGCCTACCTCGATGATATCGGCGAAGGCCCCTCGACCGGCGTCGCGAACGTCTACTTCGGCCACACCCATCTGGAGATTTCCGACTTCGCCTACCGAGGCGTCCTGTTTCACAACGGCGGAGCGCCGATCAACGGCCTGCGATTTCGTGTGCTCGAAGCGAAGACATAACACGCGTCCATTTGCCTGTTGCTCCTGAATGGCAAAACCACTCACCTGCATGCGTTGAAACACTGCTCGTGGTCCCACCAACAACCTTCTTGCCCTCCCCTTTCCCACTGGAGAACAGAACCATGAAGCCTTCATTCGTTTTGCACTTCCTCGGCCTGATCCTCGGTCTGACCTCGGCCGCCGCCTTCGGACAGACCGACAAGCCGTCGGCCGATCGCCCGGACGCGCCGTACACGGTCGGAATCCATAATCTGCGGGTACACTTATCCGACCGGGGCGAGATCGTCGCCATGGACGTCGGCGACAAGTTGACGCCCGTCACGGCCACGGCCAACACGCAGGTTGGCGAGTGCCGCGACGCGGGCCAAACGACCAGTCGTCGCATCGCGGGCGGCGGCGTCGCGTTTACTCGCACGCTATCGCGCCCCAGCGATGGGCGGACCTTCACCGTGACCGAGACCTTCACCCCGGCTTCCGACAGCATTCGGTGGGAAGTCGAGATCACCGACGCGGGCGGGCCGTGGAGCGCGCCGATTCAAACCGTCTTGCGCTATCCGGCCGGCGACAAAACGCGGCTGTGGTCGGCCTGGGCCGATCCGCGCAACGGCTCGCTCGCCTCGACGCCGCGCGAGGAGCTGATTGCCCAGGGCATCGTCCCCCGCGCGAAGGAAAGCGGCAACTGGGCCGATCCGCTGGTGCCGATCGAACCGCTCGACGCGAAGTTGAGCTACGGCGCGCCGCCGTACACCTATGAAAAACCACAGCTCCACATCATCCCCGACCACCACGACGTCTTCTGTCTGCCGCTGGTCAGCCTGATGGAGCCGGAGGCCGACACGGCCGTCTCGCTCGTGCTGTGCCCCGAGGATTTGATTCTCGACCTGACGCTGACGACCGGCCGCGACGGCACGGCGCGGTTCGACCGGCTGTTCCACCGGATCGGCAACGGGCAGACCCTGCGTTTTCGCATGGATTTGGTCTGCCACGCGGCCGACCCGCGCGCGGCGATCGGCTGGATGCACCGTCGCTACGCCGATTTCTTTCTGCCGCCGAACCCGCGAGCGCACGACATCGCTGGAACGGGCTCGTACTCGAACTCCACCGAGTTCGACCAACAGAAGATGCGCGACATGGCTTACAACGTGTACTGGCGAGCCAGCTTTGATTTTCCGTACATGGGCATGTTCCTGCCGCCCGTCGCGCCGAACGTTCAATGGAACAGTTTCCGCAACGTCATGACCTCGATCGACGAAATGAGCCGTTTCTCGAAGTCGATGCGAGAGCGGGGCTTCCATGTTTTGAGCTACTTCAACGTGACGGAGTTCGGAACGGCCATAAAATTCCCGCCGCCCGAGTCGTTCGACGTGCCCGAGGACAAGCTCTGGAGCGACGCGAACGCGTTTCTGTACACGAAGCTGCGAGACGCCATGCTCATGGTGCCCGCGGGCCAGACTTCGCTGCCGAACTACAAGCCGGGCGCGCCGTTCTGGACGTGGTGCGCGGCCGTGGCGATGGATCCGGGCGAGCCGGTCTATCGCGATTTTCTTCTCGATCAAGCTCGACGCCACATCGAGCTGCTGCCCGCCGACGACGGCATCTGCATCGACCGCATGGACTGGCTGCGAATCTACAACCTCGATCGCGACGACGGCGTGAGCTGGTTCGACGACAAGCCGGCCCGATCGCTGCGCGTGTCGTGGCGCGACCTGATGGACCGACTTGGGCCGCTGATGCACGCCGCCGACAAGACCATTTTTTGCAACAACCACGACAAGCGGATCGAGATCCTCCGCCACGCCGACGGCATCTACGACGAGTTCACCAACTCGGGCCGCGCGCTGAACACGATCGCCATGCTCGGCGTGACCAAGCCGGTGATGGGCTGGACGAACCACGCCGAAGAAATGCAGCCCGACGCCGACGCCTTCTTCCAGAAGTATCTCTACATGGGCGTCTTTCCGATGTCGCCGTTTTCGGGCAACGATCACTCAATTCAACCCACGCCGTGGGTCGAACGCCAGCATCTCGACTACGGCCCGCTGATGAAGCTGATGCGTCACAAGCAGTGGGTCTTGCAGCCGCATTGCGTGGAAACGCCCGACGCGAACGCCAAGGCCAATCTGTTCCGCGTGGCCGATGGGTTCGTCGTGCCCGTGGTTTATGCCGACGACGCCACCGAGGTTCGCGTGAAACTGGGCCGTTTTGCCTCGGTTGCCCAGACTCGCGATTTGACGATCCGGGCGGTTCAACCGGGCGTCAAGGATCCGGTCGAGGTAAACCACCGATGGGTTGGCGACGACCTCGAACTGACCGTCCCAGTGCATCGCGGCTGCGCGATGGTGCATCTACGAATTGGGAATTGAAGAACAGCGGCGCGCCGTTTTGAGACATCGGAGATAGCATGACAAACCCTTACGAGAGTCCGCCGATCGATTCCGAACCCGAGATGGTCGCCGCGCCAAAGCGTCGGCGTTGGCCTGTCTTTCTTGCGGTGACGTGGATCGTTTTTCTATTCTTTCTGCTGCCGGGAATTCATACAAGCCGCTCGTCCCCCGGGGATTTTCTCGGCTTCAAGATCGTGACGACCCCCTTCTCGTTGCTTGCTATCCTTGCTCTGGTCGTCCTTCCGCGAGGCGCATGGAAACTCCTGTCCGTGCCGGTTGCGGTTCTGCTGGGCTTTGTTCAGTGGACCGTTTGGGTCAGGTTTCCGTGACATCCGCATGGGCTGTGATTGCCCGGGCTCAACACACGTGCTGGCCCGCCTGGGGAGCCCGGGATCCGGCCGTTTTCCCTTTCTCCTCTTTCCCCTTTTTCCGAATCGTAGAAACCACCGCAAGGGCCCACTTCACGATTTCCCCGGAAACCGCGACTGCACCGACTGGACCGACAGTTCTTCCTCGCGCATGGCTTCCATGGCCAGGACGGCCGCTTCGGCCGCTTGGATGGTCGTGATGCAGGGGATGCGGTGCGAGACGGCGGCCGCGCGGATGCGGCCTTCGTCGGTTCGCGCGCCCTTGCCGCTGGGCGTGTTGATGACGAGGCTCAGTTCCCCGTTGGCGATCACGTCCAACAGGTTCGGATGTCCCTCATGCAGCTTCTTGATTTCGCCGACTTCGATTCCGGCCTGTTTGAGCAATTCGGCCGTGCCGCGGGTGGCGAGCAGTTCGTATCCAAGCTTCCGAAGCCGGCCCGCCAACCCGACGACGTGCCATTTGCTCCGCTCGGCGACGCTGATGAAGACCGTGCCGCTCTCGGGCAGATTCTGTCCGGCGGCCAACTGGCTCTTGGCGAAGGCGATCGAGAACCGCTCGCTCACGCCCATCACTTCGCCGGTCGAACGCATCTCCGGCCCGAGCACGACGTCGACCCCCGCGAACTTGGCGAACGGGAAGACGGCCTCCTTGACCGAGACGTGGGCCGGGATGGGCTCGCGGTCGTAACCTTGGTCTATTAGCGAGACTCCGACCATGACCTTGGCCGCCGCCTTGGCCAGCGGCATGTTTGTTGCCTTCGATACGAACGGAACCGTGCGGCTCGCCCGCGGATTCACTTCGAGCACATAGAGCTTCGGCCGGCCTTCCTCGCGCTGAATCGCGAATTGCACGTTCATCAGACCGATCACTTTCAGTTCGCGGGCCATCGCATGGGTTGCCTCGCGTATCTCGTTGACGATCGGCCCCTGAAGGCTGTAGGGCGGCAGCGCGCAGGCCGAATCGCCCGAATGCACGCCCGCCTCCTCGATGTGCTCCATGATGCCGCCGATGACGACGGTCTGGCCGTCCTGGATCAGGGCCTGGGTCCGGGCCTCGCGCTTGTCCACGATGGGCTGGGGACTGGTGATCGCCGTCAGGCCGGTCGGGATCACGAGGGCGACCGTGCCGGTCTGGGTGCTGAACCCGGGATTGAGCATGAGGCGGATCTTGCCGTCCCGGGTGATCTGCGGCGTGACGATCAGCGTGACGCCGACCTCCTTGAACTTCGTGGTGCCGATGTTGCCGCCGCCGGAGGTCTGGGTCAGTTCCTGGTAGGGGATTTCCGTGACGATGTTGATGTTGGCCTCCTGGCCGTTGAGGACCAGGATTTTCGGGTTGGCCAGCAGGCGGGCCTTGACGTCGTCCCGGCGGGCGGTGAGCATGGCCTGGATATCCACGTTTTCGTTCAGGAAGCCGAGCGTCACGCCGGCGGTGGCCTTGGGCGCCTGCCCGATGCTGCTGTTGAAGCGTCCGGCGGCATAAGGATCCGTCCGTCCCACCATCGGCAGGCCCGTGCTGGGATCGAAGAGGATGGGCAACCCCGTGTCGGGATCGAACTGGGTGAACGTCCCGGCGTACCAGTTGACGCCGAGGTCCTGGAAGGCGGAGGACGAGACATCGTAGATGCGGGCTTCGACGAGGATCTGCGGGATCTCGCGATCCATCTCCGTGATAAACTCGTCCAGTTCGGCGATCTTTTCCTCTGTATCGTAAATACACAGGTGCCCGGTCAGCTTGTTCATCGCGATCTTGCCCTGCGGGGAGAGCATGTCCTTGACCGCCTTGTTCAACTCCTCGATGTCCGCATAGCAAATCTGGTAAACTTTGGTCTGGTATTTGACCATGTACTGGGCCAGCTCGTTCTTGGGAACGATGCGCACGATGGACTCGCTGGTCGTGTAGCCAAAGCCGTGCACGGTGAAGATGCTCTCCATCGCTTCATCGAGGGGGACATCCGTCAGCTTGGCGGTCACGGTGCCCGTCACGGAGGGGCCTTTGACGATATCGATGTCCGCCTGCTCCGCCAGGGTCTTGATCACGTCCTGGATCGGGGCATCGCGGAAATCCACGCTGACTTTCGTCTTCATCCTCTTGAGCAGTTCCGGTCCGGCGGCCATTTGCAGGACCGGCCCCGCGACGTCCACCGGCTGCTCCGCCGCCGGGGGAGTGCCGACCGCTGTTCCGGCGTCCGGCTGCTGCGCCGACGCTTCGGGGGCGCTGACCGCCGGCTCGGCCGGCGGCACGGGGGCGCTGTCCGGGCCGGTCTGTTCCTGGGACAGAAGGGGGCTGGATAGCAGAATTCCCAGAAGAAGGGAACGACAGATGTCTCGCCAATCGATGAAACTCATTGTTGCTGTCTCCTAAAAAGATTCCCCGCAAAAAAGAGGCTTGGGATTTTACTCGGGTTCCGGGTTGGATTGCCCCGGCCAGACCTGCCATGTCTTGTCGCCGCGGCTCATTTCCGCATACTGTTCCGTGATTTTCACGACGGTAGCCCCGTGGATGGCGCTGCCCTCGTACAGGATCTGTCCGTCGATAATGATCGAAGAGGACTGCTCCTTGTTGAAGACGATGCCCGTCACGAGGAAGACGGGCTTGGGAACGGCGGTCTCCGGCGAACTCGACGTGGCGGACGCCGGCGCGGGAGGCAGTTTGGCGGCGTCCAACTGCATGGGGTCGCGCAGACCGAGGCGAACCGGCCCGGGTCTTTCCCATGCCGGGCCCAATGTCTGGGCCGCCGTAGTGGCGGGGGGATTCGCGTTGGAGGCGCCTGCGGCGGATGCACCGGGAGCCGTCGCCTTGGCAGGGCTGAAGGACAGCACATCGAACTGAACGAGCAATATACCCGCCAGCGCGATTCCCAGGAAAACCACCAGTGCGATTGTTGTCGTCTGCTTCTTCTCAGCCATGGTCGCAACCACCTGTCGCAGGATGCCCCTTCGCCACGCGCGAGGGCATCATGTCATTGCCTGACCGGAACTGGTCGTGGAAACGTCACGTCAGTTGCCGGCCCTTCTATCGACCATCGCGAGCCCCAGAATAACCGGCTCTTCCCACAAAAACGTGCAGATCCGGAAGGTCCCTTTCCATGGGGGCACTGCGTATCGCAGCCGCGGCATGGCCCTGTGGAACCGCAGCGGCAGAGCACAAAGAACGTGTATGTGTCGAGAGCCTATTGGCCCTCTCCCAGTTGCACGGGCGAGTCTGCTATGGGACTTTGGACTGGCTTTTGGGGGCAATTTGTCTTATACTATGGGTGTTGCACGGCCGTGCCGGCCGGCTATTCTGTTGGCAGAGGATCGGGGAGATGGAAGACAAGGCAGTGGCGTCACGACAGATTCGGACCCTATTCCCGGCCGCCAACTATGCCGTCATGCTGGCCATGACGTGCGCCTTCGCCGTCCAGATGCTGTTGGATCCCGGCGCCACGCGTTTGCGCGATCTGGTCCTGGCGGGATACTCCGCCCCCGGTTTGCTCGGGCACATGTGGCTCCATATGAGCATGGTGCATCTGGTGGGGAATCTCCTGAGTCTCTGGGTTTTCGGTCGTTGCGTCAGTCCGAAGGTCGGCGGCCTGCTGTACGTCCTGGCCTATGTGGCCGCCGGGGTCGGGGCGGGGTTTGTGCACATGAAGTATGATGGCCGCCCGGTGATCGGGGCCAGCGGCGCCATCATGGGTGTCCTTGCCATGCACGTTGTGATCTGCTTCCGACAACTCGGCAGCCTGGGGCCCTGGCTGATTCTCACGTGGTTTCTGGCAACGCTTGGAGTCGGCCTTGTGGGCGACTTCCCATGCTCGTACATGTCGCACATCGGCGGATTTCTCAGTGGCATGGTAGTGGCCTTCTGCCTGGTGGCATTTCGCGTCGTCGATTATGATCGAACGGACCAGGCGTTCCTGGCGGCCCTCCGTATTGGCGTCTCAAGACCGTAGGCCCCTCCCTCCGGACGTGGCTTGACAGGGTTTCAAGGCACTCGCCGCCTGTCCCGGTCAGAAGCTGTGTACC
>DOEZ01000171.1 GCA_003532715.1 Planctomycetaceae bacterium | reverse complement strand
ACCAGATCGATCTTGGCGACCGCGCGGCCACCAAGCACGCTGCGACCGCCCAGGTCGACTTGGGCGGCATCGCCAAGGGCTATGCCATCGATCGGGCGTTGGCGGCCGTCCGCGCCGCCGGCACCGAAGGCGGCTTGATCGACGTGGGGGGCGACGTCGCCGTGTTCGGCAAACCACCCAAAGGCTCGTTCTGGCCGGTCGATGTCCGCAACCCGTTCGGCCCGGGCGTTTTGACCCGGCTGCACATCGTCGAGGGGGCTGTCTGCACGAGCGGCGACTATGCCCGGTTTCAGACGATCGAGGGCCGGCGATACAGCCACATCATCGACCCGCGAACCGGCCGGCCGGCGTGGTCGGTCCCTTCGGTGACGGTGATAGCCCCCAGCGCGGTCACGGCCGACATCTGGGCAACCGCGCTAAGCGTCCTTGGCCCCGAAGGACTCGAGCGCCTGCCCGGCGACGTCGAAGCGATCTTGATCGAGGGAAGCGAGAGCGACAATAAGATACACTGCACGCCGGGCGTTTTCGATCTACTCGAAAGCCCCCTGCCCGGCGGGCCGGTAGTCGTGCGAAAAATTCACCACGAAGGGCACGAAGGACACGAAGGGAGTAATTCACATTGAGTAGCAGTTTTTTCCCCTTCGTGTCTTTGTGGCTTTGTGAGATTCTTCTTTCTCGCACGGAGGCACAAAGACACAAAGAAGAGAAGATCGGTGAGGGTATTCTTCTGTTGCGATATGCCGGGGAAACGACCTGACGTCTCAAAAGAAAGAGTCTGATTATGTCGCGTCGCATGAGAACGGGTATCGTCGCGTGTCTTGGGATTATGGTTCTGGGAGTTGTGGTCAGTTTTGGCGGTTCAACTCTCATGATCGTGATGTCGTTGGATAATCTCGATCCGGGCGACATTGAGAACACGCTTCCCGAAACCATTGGAGCGTTGGATTGGAGTTTCTGGTTTTCTTGGGTGGGCACGGTCATCTCAACCGGGGGCTTCCTCGCATTGCTGTTCACGATATTCCGCGGGCTAATTGGTTCGACGAAGACAACTTCCGATTCCCGCGATGCGTGATAGGTATTAGCCTTCTTTGTGTCTTCGTGGCTTTGTGAGATTCTTCTTTCTCGCACGGAGGCACAATGACACAAAGAAGAGAAGATCGGCGAGGGTTGCTCGGCATTCACTTTCTTCGTGTCCTTCGTGCTCTTCGTGGTGATTTTCGTTGGCCCGCTCCCTTACGGTCGGGGTTCGGTTTTTGATCGTCTCTCTCCGCGTCTCCGCGGCTGAAGCGTGAGACATTTCCACCGGACCATCTGTACCGGTGTCCACGCACCGGAACGGCGTATAGCCAAATGCACCGGCCTCGAATCGGGTCGAAGAATTTTCCCGTTTTTTCGGTTTAGACGCTTGCCAACGCCGAGAAACTGGTTAGACTCTGATTTGTGGGTTTTGAGCCCATTACGAGAACATTGCTAAGTTCTCAGTGGGAAATCAGCCCATAACGAAAAACGGCACTGCGGAGGACGGCCGCCCGATGCATCTCGAAGGAAAACGGCCCCGATGTCGGTAGCCCAAGACTTTATCGTCGGCGAATTCAAACGCGTGCTCGACGAGCGGTTTCGGCTGTCGATCCCGTCGGAGTTAACCGACCGACTGGTGTCGGAACCGGCCAAGTGCATGTTGACCAAGGAGCGAGTCGGCTGCCTGGGCCTTTGGAATGCCGACGTTTGGCAGGCCAAGCTCCAGGCCGACGTCGATTTGGTCAAGGGAAAGCTGGCGGCCGGGAAGTTTGGCGATCAGGTCGGGCGGCTTCAGTTGCTCGGTCGGCTCCTGTCGACCCGCGACACCGAAGTCTCGCTGGCCGGCCGCGGACGGTTGTTGATCCCCGAGGGCTTTCGCNNGGGCGGCGAAGTGATGGTCGTCGGCGCCGGCGTGAGTATCGAGATTTGGAATCCCACCGCGTGGATCAAATACGTGGAACAACGAATGCCCAAGTTCCGGGCCTTGTTGAGCCACCTTTCGAGTTAGTAAGAAAACAAACCACGGAGACACCGAGAACACGGAGCAGTCCGAAAACCAAAGTCGTCCTAAAGATATTCTCCGTGACCTCCGTGCCTCCGTGGTGAAAAACCAGGTTCGTCAACTTATGCAAAGGAGACGCATTTAGAAAAGAGCCAAACGCCATGCCCGGCTCGACGTTCGTCGGATCTTTTTTCCCGGCGTGTGTCACCCCGATTGGAATGCAAGTTACCAAGTTACCTGGGATGGAACCAACTCATGGATGGACCATCTCGACGAGCCGGGCATGGCTTATTTTTTCTCTTTCACCGCGACGAACGCCATGCGGAGTTCGTACAGCACGTTCTCGAACATGTCGGCTTCTTCGGCCGAGCAGTTTCCCTTGGTCTTCTCCTCCAACAGGCCGATCGTGTCGATGAAATGCTTCGCCTGCGGCAGGTCGCGAGTGATCTGCGCCCCCTGATTGGGGATCAGCCCCATGGCGGCCATCGCCTGAGTCGCCAGCGTGGTCACCAAAAGCGGCAACGACGGCTCGGGCCAGACCATGGCATCGGCCTGGGACTCGGCACCCGCCGCCTTTTCGACTGACGCTGCTTCCTTCGCGCGCGCGGCCGCTTCGCGCTCGGCCTCGACCTGCGACTTCCAATCCTCGTCGATGATGATCTTCTTTT
>DOEZ01000410.1 GCA_003532715.1 Planctomycetaceae bacterium | reverse complement strand
TTCTGGCCGCTCGCGACTTCGACAACGACAAGAAGGACGCGGGCGAGATCGGCGCGGGGCACACAGTGACCGCGCTGTACGAAATTGTGCCGGTTCGGGATCCGAGGACCGAATGGAAAGCTGACGAACGGGCGGAGGACGAGCCGGGCGCGTCGCCGCTGAAGTACCAAAAAGTGGTTCGTCCGGCGGCCGCGCTTTCCGAAGCGGCCGACAGCAACGAACTGGCCACCGTTCGACTCCGCTACAAGCGGCCCGACGGCCAGAAGAGCCAATTGCTCGAAGAGATCGCGCCGGCCGAATCGAAGTCGTTCTCAACCGCTTCGCCCGACTTCCAGTTCGCCTCGGCCGTGGCGAGTTTCGCCATGGTGCTGCGCGGCTCGCGTTTCGCGGGCGACGCGACGCTGGCGGCGATCGAAGAATACGCCGCCCCGGGGCTAGCCAACGACGCGGCCGGTCACCGCACCGGGTTCGTCGACCTGGTCCGAAAAGCCCGCGAGCTGGTGCCGGTCGAAAAGAGCCGGGGCGAGCGGAGGTAGACGATCGGGGTGTACGAGATTCTTAACGCAAGGACGCGACGACGCCAAGCCGCGAGGAATATGCCGAAGGCGGCGTAACAGGGATGGTGGGGCGATTGCAGCGACCTTTGTTGGAAAAGCACGAATTCCACGAAAGAAATCGCTGCAATCGCCCCACCCTACGGCTTCTTTGCGTCCCGGCGTCATTGCGTCTTTGCATTAAGATACTTCGCCGCGAGTAGCGAGAAGACCCGGCCTACTCGTCTTTCTTTTCGCCGTTGGTCACCCACGACTTGACGGCCAACCCAACGATCAGGCCGAGCACGAAGACGAGGTAGAACACGATGGGCGGCGAGTTTTCGAATCCGTGCGCCAGGTTCATGCCGAGCAGCGTGGCGATGGCCATGAGCGGAAAGGTGATCGCCGCCAGGACGTTGAGCTTATGCTGCGACAGGGCCATGTCGGCGGTCCGGGCCGCCTGCATCTCGGCGTTACGGGCAACGCGAAAATCGAGCGCGCTTCGGACGTCCCCCAAGAGAATCTCGAAGTTGCGGGCCACTTCGTAGGCCTCGTCGCGCATGGCGATCAGCAGCGAGTCTTCCTTGACGTATTCGCGAGCCGCCTGCAGTGCGTCGCGCATGTTGCCCGCCGAACGGCCGGCCGGCGCGACCGATTCGAGCAGTCGGAAGAGTTCCTCGGACGTGTGCGATTTCTGGTAGGCTTCCTCCAGTTCGTCGTAGAGCTTCCGATAGTCGGCCAGCAGCCGCCGCAGTTGCACCTGGCCGTCGACAATGCCGTTGCACTGGTATTTGCCGTCCGAAGTGCGGAGGAAGACGCGGAAGTCGCGTGTCAGGTCGTCCGGCCCGGGCGGCGCGTGGAGAATGAGCAGTAGATTGCCCGCCTCGAAGATGGCTCGCTGCCGGCCGTAGCTCGAATCGCCCAGCCGCCGTTCGATTTCGGGCGGAAGGGTCCATTGAAAAGTCTTGCGTTTCATGGCATTGCTCCGGCGAGTCAAGATCCCCTCCACTAAGGGCGAGAAGCTATCGCCATGCCGGCTCGCCGGCTCGTGGCAAACTACTTCGTCCGCCAGTGGCGGTTTGTCATTCGTCCTTTTCCGACTTGGCCCGCCCGAGCGCGGCCGTGATCTCCTCGACAACCTTCTTCGCCAGAATCTCGGAACCCTTGTCGGTAAAATGCACGTTTCGCGGGCGTTGAGCTTTTTTCAATTGCGGAAGGACGTATCCGTACAGGTCGTTTACCTTCACGCCATGTCGCTTCATGATCTTGGCCGCCTCGCGGTTCAAGGCCACTTCGTCGCCTTTGATTCGTCCGGCGGCCCCGTCGGGCACGGGCGTCGTGGCGGCCCAGATCAGCACGGCGTCGGTCTTTTTCAAGCGGCGGACCAGCTTGTCGAGGTTCTTGGCATATTCCTCGGGCGTTCGGCGCGTCGGTTGCTTCACGTCGAATTTGCCGTCCTTTTCTCGCTTCACGTCGTGCAGGCCCCAGTTGAAGTGGATTACGTCCCACGGCTTGTCGCCGAGCCACTTGTCGATCTGCTCGAGTCCCCGGGCCGTGTCGCCTCCGTTGACCGGAATGCGATGGACGTTCGCCTTTCCGGCGAGCATCTTGCGGACCGGCAGGGTGTATCCTTCCGAAATCGAATCGCCGATCAGGAGCACGCGAGGCAAATTCGGATCGTCCTCGATCGGCGCGTACACCGGGTTGGGAGCCTTCTGGGCGGCGGCGAGGGGAGATGCAAGGATCATCAAGGCAAGAATCCAGAACAAGGCATTCGGTCTCATGGTCGGTTGGTCCTTTCGTCGATGGGTGGTTCGCGCTACTCCTCGGCAGCGCACGTCTCGGGGGCGAGTTGGTAGATATCGAGTTCGGCCGTATTGCCCAGCGGCGGGAGGCGGCCGTCGTCGGCGACGAGCATGTAAACCGAATCGGCGGACACGGCGTGGAAGTCGAGAATGGCGTCGGCGGGTCGCATGGCGTGGCCGTCGTCGAAATGCACGCGGTTTCGCCCGGCGGTCTTCGATTCGTACAGCGCGGCGTCGGCCCGGCCGATCAGCGTGGTGATGGTGTCCTCGGGCCGGACCTCGGCCGTTCCGGCGCTGATGGTAATCGCGTGTTTCTCGCTGCCGAGAACGAAATCGGCATGGGCCACGGCAAGCCGCACGCGTTCGGCGACCCGGGTGGCGTCGACCAGCGAGGTGCCGGGAAAGACCACGGCAAACTCCTCGCCGCCGTAACGCGACACGAGGTCCATTTCGCGGACTTGGTGCGTCAGAATGGCGGCCACCTGGGCCAGAACCCGATCGCCCGACGGATGGCCGAAGGCGTCGTTCCAGCCCTTGAAGTGGTCGATATCCAGAATCGCGATCGAAAACCGCCGACCCTGGCGGCGATAGGCGGAGAAACAACGGTTCATTTCGTCGTCGAACGCTCGTCGGTTGACCAGTTGGGTCAGCGAATCGGTGCGAGCCTCGACGGCATGGGTCTCGATGGTTCGCGATTGCTCCTTGAGAAGGGCCTCGGCCGATTCGAGACGCCGGCGGATGTCGCTATTGGCGTTGAGAAGCCGCGACAGAGCGGTCGCGACCAACTTCGTGTCGCCCGTCACCGCAACCGCCAGTTCTTCGTTGACCTGCGAAAGACAGTCGTTGTGCTGATCCATGTCGGCCGACACGTTGTCGATCAGCGAATGCAGGTTGTCCAACACGTCGCGAGCCAGACGCCGCGATTCTCGCGACTGACGCGATCGCCGACGGACCTCGAACTCATGGACGAACCATCCCGCGAGAAAAGCGATCGAAAACACCGAAACCACAAGAATGCAGTCCCAAAGAAACAACGACGCGATCATACATGCTCCCTTTGTCCGGGTTCGAGACTCGATTCACGGTCGTCGGCAACCCGCAAGGTCCGTTTCAAGACACAACCTACACCGGGTCGGCCTGTTTGTCCACGCTCGCACGGACTTCTCGCCGGCATTGATCCTGATCCGCCCGCCCGACGTTCGGACATTGCGGACGGATGGGTCGGCGGTTGAGCCATGCGAACCCCAAAGCACCCCAATCCCCCATCGGAACCATCACTCGATAGCGTACCACGTTCTTGGGTACACACCGCCTATATCCGAGGGTAGCGCGGTGGGGTCTTTCTTGAAAACCCTGGGGATCGTGACGGTCGAAACGATGCCGACGATCGGGCCGGGCATCGAAAAACGGGCCCAAAGATGATGCGGCGACCGGCCTGAACCTCCCGGCTGCGGACGGAAGCGGACC
>DOEZ01000631.1 GCA_003532715.1 Planctomycetaceae bacterium | reverse complement strand
CATCCGCGTTCATCCGCGGTTTCACACAAACGAACTTGTTGCACTTTGCGTTACGGAGCGAATCAGCGTGGAGAATCGTCACATTGTCATCACGGGGGTGAGTCGTGGGCTGGGGCGGGCGTTGGTCGAGGGGTTCATCGAGCAGGGCCACGCCGTCGCCGGGTGTTCGCGGTCGGCCGAGGCAATCGGTGAACTTCAAACGCGGTTCGGCCCGCCCAATTCATTTGCGGTCGTCGACGTGGCCGACGACGCCCAGGTTGGCGACTGGGCCGAGCGGGTTCTGACGGACGGCGCGCCCGATTTGCTGATCTGCAATGCGGGCGTGATCAACGCGAACGGGCCTCTTTGGCGGGTGCCGGCCGACGAGTTTTCGGCCGTCATCGACACAAACGTCAAGGGCGTGGCCAACGTCGTCCGCCATTTCGTGCCCGCGATGGTCGAACGACGCCGTGGGGTGATCGTCAACCTAAGTTCCGGGTGGGGGCGCAGCGTTTCGGCCGAAGTGGCCCCTTACTGCGCGTCGAAATGGGCCATTGAGGGGCTGACGCTGGCGCTGGCCGAGGAGCTACCCAAGGGGATGGCCGCCGTGCCGTTGAATCCAGGCATCATCGACACGCTGATGCTGCGAAGCTGCTTCGGCGAGTCGGCCGCGTCGTATCCCAGCCCGAAAGATTGGGCCAAGCGGGCCGTGCCGTTACTGCTCAAACTGGGGCCGAAGGACAACGGACGACCCTTGACCGTTCCGAGTTAGGCGGGAGGTTTTCACCGCGAATGATGCGATGAGCGCGAAGATGCTTGGATGCTTACTTCTTCAACGCTTCCATCACACGGTCGGTGATCGCCTGGATCAGGGCTTCCTGGTCCGTGGTCGTGTCCGTGTTCGACGACGCTTCCACCGGCTTGCCATTGCCGCCGACGCTGCACGTGTAGTTCGGCGGCATGAACGCCTTCTGTTCGACGCCGACCGACTTCCAGCTTTCGCGAAAGACGTCGTTGGCGCAGATGTCGCAATTCTGCATTTCGGCGCGCGGATCCTTCATGCCCCACTCGGCCTTCAGGTCGAGCAGGTCTTGCGCCTCGGACTGGGTGAAGTAGTTGACTCGGCCGATCGACTTGGCTAGGATGAGCATCCGGCAGTAGGCATCGAGCACCTCGGTCCACCAGTAGGCTCGCTCGACCGTCTCGCCCCAACTGACCGTTCCGTGGTTGGCCAGAATGATGACGTTCGATTTCTTGACGAACGGCAGGATCGTCTCGGCGAAGTTCTTGCTGCCCGGCGTGTCGTAGCGGGCGATCGGGACTTCGCCCAGGAAGATTTCGACCTCGGGCAGGATGCACTGCGGAATCGGTTCGCGGGCGATGCCGAAGGCCGTCGCGTGGGGCGGATGGCAGTGGACCACCGACTTCACCTCGGGCCGCTCCTTCATGATGGCTAGGTGCAGCAAGACCTCGCTCGTCCGTTTGCGGCGGCCCGACGTTTGCTTGCCCTCCATGTCGACCGTGCAGAGGTCCTCGGGCTTCATGAATCCCTTCGAGATCAGCGTCGGCGTGCAGACAACTTCATTCTCGCTCACGCGATAACTGATGTTGCCGTCGTTGGCCGCGGCGAAGCCCTTTTTGTAGAGGCGGTCGCCGATCTCGCAAATCTCTTGTTTGATTTTGTGTAGGTTGACCATGATTGGGTTCTCTTTCGTGTTCACATCGGTTCGACGTTGACGTGGTCGAGGATGGCGGCGGCGTAGGCGTCGACCGGTTTCACGTCGGGGTAAAACGGCATGGCCGCCTCGCGGCCTTCGCTGATGGCGATCCGACAGCCGACGTCGACGCCTATTTCGTCATAAACCGTGAATTCGTCGGCCGTCATCGCACCACTGCCCAGCAAATCGTCGAGCGATAGGGGCACAACGATTTTGAAACGCCCCCCGGCCAGGCTCGGATGCCGGCGGTTGAGCGTCACGGTGCCAATGACTTCGCCAATTCGCATATTCGCAGTCCGTTATCAAGCAACTCAACAACTCAGGAAGAAAGAAAAAGAGCAATGCGTCCTAAATCCCTAAATCCCCAATCTCTCTCCCCCCAGCCTCGCTTCCAACGCCTTCGGGCAAGGCCACGGTTTCTCGCGGCAAAACGCCGCGACGATCTGTTTCAGTTGGAACACGCCCTTGCCACGCGGATCGACGACCAGGACGTTGGCGCCGACGGCTCGGGCTGCTTCGATTACCCCAGTCGGGCACGACGCCGACACGGCCCGCACGCCCGGCAGACGATTGGCCAGGCACAGCGCGGCGGCTGTGTCGGAGGTCAACACGACGCCAAAGGCACTGCCGTTGCGAGCCCGATCGGCCAGGGCATCGACGGCGCGGATCAGACAATCGAACGCTTGGCTTTCGGCGGCGATTCCCCCGGTCGTCAACGCGGCGATCAGTCCGCCCGGATCGAGCGCGGCTCGCGCGACCGCGAGAAACACATCCACGCCGCCCCGCGCGGCCGGGCCGTCCGTCGCGTCGTAGCTCACGGTAATGCCGCGGTCGTCGAGCGCGTCGCGAACGGCCGGCGTGAGAATCGCGCCGGGCGAAACGACCAGCCGGCGGATCTGGTCGAGGCGGTCGCCAATCTGGGTGAGGCTGACCACCCGCGAACAGACGGTCAGTTCGCGCGGATCGTCGTGTTTCGCATGCACCGCCGGGCCGCAGGGCGGTGCGGCGTTGGCCGGCTTGGACGGCGCGGGGTCGGCCTTGGTCGAATCGGCCCGATGGAGCCGTTCGATTTCGGCGACCACTTCGCGAACGATCTGTTGGATGTCAGGTTCCATGCGATTCATCAATAATCCCCATCACCGACCAACGGATCGGCGTGTTCTTGTGCCCCACGATTTCGCGCGTTCCCTGCCCGTCGCTCGAAATGATTACCTTCTCTCTCGTTCCGGCCCCGCACGTATCGATAGCCAGCACCGGATCGCCATCGGGCCTTCCGTCGGGCTGAAGCGGCTGGACGACCAGCAGCTTCCAACCTTCCATCGACGGATGTTTTGCCGTCGCGCTCGCGTTTCCGACAACTTGTCCGGTGAGCATGTCGTTCCTTGCGTTGTTGGGCGGCGACTCTTGGTTGTTCTTGACGTTTCTCATTGCGTCGTGGACGCGGGGTCCGCTCCCTTACGGTCGGGGTTCGGATTACTTGCCCAGGATTCTCAGGCTTTCGACCAGCGTGCAACGTCTTTCGCGGGTGAAGGTCATCGGCGTCGTGACGCCTTCGCCCGTCGGGCCGGCGATCGAAAACGATCCGTATCCCTCGCCGCCGAAGCCGAGCGAGGCCATGCTCGCGCCGTTCTTAATGAACAGCGTCGTGTCCATCACGCGGCCCATGCGGGTCATGTTGCGGACGTCGTTCGAGTGGATGATCGACGTGTGTCGGAAGCCGTGTTCGCTCTGCTTCGCCCGTTGGATCGCCTCTTCGACGTCGCGGCAACGGACGAACGGCAGGAAGGGCATCATTTGTTCGACGGGCACGAACGGGTTGCCGTAGTCGGTCTCGCCGAAGATCAGCTCGGCGTCGGCAGGGATAATCTTTCCGGCGGCACGCGCCAATACGGCCGCGTCCTTGCCTAACAAGTCCTTGTTCGGCACGTCGTGCCGCTTGTCGCCCTCGCCGACGCTGACGATGGCCGCGCGGGTCAGGGCGTCGACCTCCGCCGCGCTGAGTCGAACCGCGCCGGCTCGCTCCATGGCGGCCATCATCCGGTCGAACACCTTCTCGACGACGAAGACCTGTTTCTCGGCGATACACAGAAGGTTGTTATCGTACGCCGCACCGGCGATGATCGACCGGGCGGCCCGATCGAGATCGGCCGTCTCGTCGACCACGACGGGCGGATTCCCCGGGCCGGCGACGATGGCCCGCTTCGCCTGTTTCATGGCGGCTCGCGCCACGCCCGGGCCGCCGGTGACGGTGATCAGGTTCACGTAGCGGTGTCCGAATAGGGCGGCGGCCGTTTCGAGTGTCGGCTCGGTGATAAGGCAGATCAGGTTGTCGATGCCCGTCTCGCGATGGATGGCTTCGTTGAACCGCCGCACGCCCTCGGCCGCGACGCGCCGTCCGCTCGGGTGCGGATTGACGACCAGCGTGTTGCCCGAGGCGATCATGGTAATCGCGTTGCA
>DOEZ01000711.1 GCA_003532715.1 Planctomycetaceae bacterium | reverse complement strand
TAATGGCATGGGCTCCTCCCACGCGATCGTTGATTATCGGCTCGCTTGGCGGCGCTGGCCTCACCAAGATACTGGAACCTCCGGCAGAATTCTTGACAAGCCCGTAGGACAGTTTTCAATCGTCTGGGGCGAAACAGGGCAAACGTGTTCGCAACGACGAGGGGCCCGGCGGCGGACATGCCGCTGGCGGACGAGGCGGTGGATTCCAGGGCGGATCAACGACGGGTGACCCGTTTTCGGTTTGCGCAAGCCGAACGTTATTTCAGCACCGCGTTGTTACAAAAGGCGGTGCGCTTGGATGTTGTGGTGTGATTGACACAGGGCTTTCAATCGATCATGCTAGGGTTACTACCATGGGTCAGGCTGCGCCTGACTTCTCGGTGAATCCACACCGTTTTCATCGTGACCGTATGGGAGGTGAAGGCGAATATGTTCCACCAAATGCGACAAGCGTGCTTCGGGTTTTTGGGCTTCTTGGCGTTGATTGCGGGTTCGTCCGCCTGGGCCGCCGAGCGACCGAACGTGATCATCATTTTGGCCGACGACATGGGCTGGGGCGACCCGGGGTGCTACAACTCCGAATCGAAGATTCCCACGCCGAACGTCGACCGGCTGGCCGCCCAGGGCATGCGATTCACCGACGCCCATGCGCCGACCGCAGTTTGCACCCCGACGCGTTATTCTTTGCTGACTGGCCGCTATTGCTGGCGGACGCGGCAGAAGAAAATCGTGCTGACGCCCTATGCCATGCCGCTGATCGACCGCGACCGCACGACCCTGCCGGAATTGTTCAAGCAGCATGGCTATGCAACTGCGGCGTTCGGCAAGTGGCACCTCGGCATCGAGTGGCAACGCAACGACGGCACACACACGGCCCCTGACGACCAGCGCGTGCCCGACCGGGTGATCAATCTGGCCGAACCGTTTCTCGATGGTCCGTGCGACCATGGGTTCGACGTCTACTTCGGCGTCGACGTGCCGAACTATCCACCCTATTGCTTTCTAGAGAACGACCGAGTGGTTGGCCCGGTGCCCGATCAGTTCAAGCCCGCGACCAACGTCAGCACACCCGGCCGCGGGCAAGAAGACTGGCGGTTCGACCGTATCCTTCCAGCCGTGCGGGAAAGGGGGCTCGGTTATATCCGAAACCACGCGGCCAAGAACAAGGAAACGCCGTTTTTCTTGTACCTGTCGCTTACGGCGCCCCACATACCGATCGTGCCGAATCGGCCGTTTCGAGGCATGACCAAGGCGACCCTCTACGGCGATTTCGTGGCCCAAATCGACTCGTTAGTCGGCGACGTGCTCACCGCGCTTGACGAGACCGGTCTGGCCGAGAACACGATCGTCGTGTTCGCCTCCGACAACGGATCGCCGGAACGCAACGGCCAAGATGGCGCCGGACCGTTCGGTTCGTGCATCTCCGACAGCGGCCACCGTCCCAATGGCCCCTGGCGCGGCCGCAAGGCCGACATCCACGAAGGCGGCCATCGCGTCCCGCTGATCGTGCGTTGGCCGGACAACGTCCGCCCGGCAAGTGTCAGCCAGGAGTTGATTTGCCTGATCGACGTCTATGCCACCTTGGCCGCCGTGCTCCGTCACCCGCTGGCCCACGACATGGCCGAGGA
The DNA here is from genome assembly GCA_003532715.1 of Planctomycetaceae bacterium. GTDB lineage: Bacteria > Planctomycetota > Planctomycetia > Pirellulales > Thermoguttaceae > UBA11386. Next base: position 2,333 of record DOEZ01000711.1, on the reverse strand, counting down.
CAGCTTCAACATGCTGCCCGTCCTGTTGGAAAAAGAAATGCCCGGCCCGGTGCGCCAGTCGCTGGTTCTTCATTCCGACCAGGGCATGTTCGCCATTCGCGTCGGCCCGTGGAAACTAATCCGAGGCCAGGGAACCGGCAGCTTCTTCACCAACGATGTCATCGAGCCGGACGCCCCGGAGGGCCAGCTCTACCACCTCGCCGACGACCCCGCCGAGCAGAAGAACCTCTACCGCGACCGGCCCGACTTGGTCGAGGGGCTCTCGAAAATGCTCGACGAACAAATCCGCGTCGGACGAACTCGGCCAGAATAACGTCGCCGAGCTGGTTTACGAGAGCAACAACGCGAACGACGACGTGAGCGAGTACGTCGAGGAGATCGCTTGGTGGGGCTCGCTGCGATGTTGCGTTGCGGCGACCATTTTTGCAGGTTAGCGAAACGTGAATCGACCGGTTGGTGGGGCTCGCGGAGCTCGACCCACCCTTCAGTGAGAATGACGATCGAGGCGACGGCGACTACAGCGAACTGATCTTCGCGAAGTTGATCGTGGCATTGAGCGGGAATACCCCGTAGATTCCTCGCGTGAAAACCAGTTCGATGAATTCGTCGGCCACGAGGATCGGACTCTTCGGGACGATGATGATGTCGGAATCGGAAAGCCAAATCTCGTCGGGCGGGCAGGGCTGTTTTCCGTAGAGCGGCGGCTGCAGGTTCAGCATCGTCGCCATCAGCCGCCAGTCTTCGCCACGACGCAACACGACGACCTGGCGCAGATGTGCGCCTACGTTCCAACTGCCCGCCATGCTGAGCGCCTGCAAGACGGTCGTCGGGCCGGTTAACTCGTAGCGGCCGGGCAAGGCCACTTCGCCGAGCACGTAGACGTAGCGCGGTGCCCGCTGCACGAGGACCGGAATGACCTCGATGCCCTCGACCTCCTGCCGGTAAGCCTCGCGGAGTTCGGCGCGCAGTTCCTGCAACGTGAGACCCTGGGCATGGACCACGCCGACCGCCGGAAGCGAAATGGTGCCGTCGGGCGTGACGCGCGCGAACCGATTTTGGCCGCCTTGGCCGAAACGGCTGTCAACCGCGTTGCGCAGATCGTCGAGCTTGCTATTCACCCGCAACGGCGAAACGGTGATAGCCGGCACTTTGTAGTATTTCTTGTAAAACTCCTCGATTTCCTCGCGTAACTGCGGAATGGTTCGTCCGGTCGCCTTCACCTGACCGAGGAGCCGCAACGTGATGGTTCCGTCGGGCTGAATGAGCAGGTTGCGGTCCAAGTCGGGATCGGTCGCGCTTTCGACCTGGATTTCGTCGCCGACGTTCAACTGGTAGGGGTTCGGCTGCTCCTCGCGCGTCAGACGATAGACCAAGTCGAGTTCGTCGTCCACCCGCAGACGGTACTCGTCAACATGCGCCGTGCGCGCGGGGCCGCAATACTCGCCCTGGGCGTAGTTCTGCCAGTTGATCAGTCGGCTCGCCTCCCAGCCGCACGGTTTGGGGCCTTGTGCGCCCGGGCCGGCGCCGCACGGCGTTGGACAAAACGCGTTGCCGTGAATCCGGTCGCTCACCGGACCGATGCCGACTCGCAGATTTCTGATATTCGAGCCGCCGGAGCAGCAGCCCGGCGAAAGACACGTCATGCCCGGCGAGCAGACGTCGGAGCCGCACCCGGCCGAGCCGCAACCGGCTTGTCCCGACTCCCAGCAATCGACGCCGTGGATAGGGTAGGGGGCCGCCGGTCCGAGGGCCTGGACCGGTCGAACCGCGGGGTCGTTGATGCGAACGGTCGGGCCGCCGGTCACTGGTGTCTTGTCTTGTGCGTCGCGAGTTGTTGCCGACAGGCCGGGTTCAACGTTTTCGGCGCCGGATCGGGACGCTCCTTCGTGGCGCGGGTTGGCCGAATCGGAGCGCGCCTCGGTCAGCGGCGGCCAGTAGACGAAGAAGAGCAGCAGGCCGACGCCGCACAGGAACGGCGGTATTGCTTTCAGAAACACGACTACTCCACGGAATCTTCGAGGCTTCACGGCTATTCCCTTCTACTGCTGCTTCTGAAACGGATTCCAGGACCATCCGCGCGATGCCTGCTCGACCGGCGCGGTTGGCGCGACGCTTGCCGGTTCGCGTTTGACCGGCGCGGGTTGCCACGGCCCGGTCGCGTCGGCGTAGGAGCCGGCAAACTCCTGGGGGGCGATCCACTCGACGGGCGGCGCGGGGCGAGCGGAATGGGGTGCGGCGCGCCGACCGGCCGCCGCTAGTGTCGCGGCCTGGCGTTCGATCGATTCGGCCAGCTGGGAATCGCCCAGATGACGATGGACCATCGCCAGGTTGAT
>DOEZ01000728.1 GCA_003532715.1 Planctomycetaceae bacterium | reverse complement strand
CGCGCCGAGCCGCCTCGCGCGCCGCCTGGACCGCCGGCAGCAACAGGGCAACCAACGTGCCGAAGATGGCGACGACGACCAATAACTCGATGAGCGTCATTGCCCGTCGGCCGCCAGGCGTCATGGGATGCTCGCCAGTGACCATGGTCTGTTCACTCGTGCCAGGTGTAGAGAGGTCCGCCTTTTGGGGAACGGCCGTTGCCGCCGCCGCGAGGCCGGGCTCCCGTCGGTTGCTTTCCGCTTGTTTCATGCGCAAGAGGCAAGGGGCGGCCACGTATAGGTTATAACCTCGAGATAGGACGGTATCAACAGGCTTTTCGCATCGATGCTCAAGCGAGGAAGGGCCGAGAGAGCCGTATTTGGGCGTGCGGGCGGTTGGTTTTGGGCGCGGGGAGTCCGGGCGTAAATCGGCATGGACCGCTCCCCAAGGGGGCAGAAAAGATGCCCGCCGACCAGCCCCGACGGCGCCTTACCCTCAATCTCGTGCCTCGTGCGCGACATCCTACTTGACCTGCCCCGACGCCGTTCGGCGGGCTTCAATTCTGCAAGCCCGTTCGATCATAGTTGAGCACGGCCACCACCCAATGCTTGCGTCGCGAGGACTCCGAGGAGTTACGGGGCCACAAACGATTCGGCTGCTCGACGGATGGTGGGACGTGCTCCGGCGTGGGGGCGACTTGGATTGGGGCTGCAGTCGGTCCATCCGGTTGCCGCCAGCGCAGCGGAACATACATCACCCACCGGCCACATGGCGCCAGCCACCGGCCGTGAATGTCGTACACACCCGCCGACTCCCGACCATCCGGCGCCAGCCAGATGACGTCCGTGCCCGGGTCCGGCAGAACCACGCTTGAGCTATACCAGCCTTCCAAGTAACCCGCACCCTTCCCTCGCGAGCCTTGCGACTCGCCCAAGAGCTTGCCCACCACTTCTGTAATTGCGAAACGGCGGCGCGACCGAGCAGAAAAAAGACGAATTTTCCCAAATTCTCGTCGCGAAAGCCGAAAGTCCTTTTGTCGCAAAGACTTAGGGCGAAAAGGAAGGGGGGAGTGAAGACGCCTCGCCAGAAAGCCGCGATGCATGGATACGGCCTGTCCGGATTATTCACCACCTTGGTGAGTCGTGCGCAGTGTGCGAAACACAAGCCCGAAGCGCAAGCGAGGGAGTCCCGCTTCAGGTCCCTCGCTTTCGCTTCGGGCTAGTGTGGGTTGGTGAATAATCCAGGCTATTCGCCTTTGACGGTGACGAATGTCTGGCCCATGATTTCGCCGGCCAGCGGGCCGGTGTCGAACGTTACCTGAAGCACATAGTCGCCTTTGGCGTTGCTGGGCACTCGACACGAGTGCGAACACATGCCTCCTCAGCCAAAGCCGCTGGTGCCGCGGCTGAGCGTTTCGCCTTCGGGCGACAGAAAAAGAATCACGGCCGCCGCCTCGGTCGAACTCCGCGAGTCCTCGCTGCCCACCGTGCATGACTTGAGCACCAGACTGCCGTCGGACGTGACGACCTCGGGCTGCACGCGGACCGTTTCGCCCGGCTTGGCTTCGTTCTTGCCCGAGTAGCCGATCTCGACGCGCATGTCCAGGCCGTCGAGCAGTGCGACGGTCGCCTCGTCGCCGATGGCCACGTCGTGCCGTTTTCGATTCTTGCCCGAAAACGTGTAGAACCACGGCTGACCGTCGTCGCCGGTGGTCTTAATCACGAGCGAGGCGATGTAGTAGGTGCCGTGCGGCACGGGCGTTGCTTTGTCGATCGAGTCAATTTCGACCAGTTCGCCCAGGTCGCTGATCAGTTCGGCCGAGACCTTCTCGACCTTCATGTCGTGGGCCAGTTCGAGCCGGATCTTGCCTTCGCCCGGCTCGCGGGCGACGGCCGAGACCTTGGTCGCCAGTCGGTTGCTACGCACCACATAGATCCGGTCGCCCTTGCGGACCGGCTTGCCCAGGGGAAATTGCTCGGTCAGGGCGTCGAAGCGGCCATCGCGATTCAGGTCGATCCACACCCGGTCGCGGCCGATCGTGCCGAACGTGACGTTGGCGTTGCCGTCGGCCAGGATGGCGTCGTACGGCTCGCCGTCGAGGTCGAGCTTGCCGACGGCGTAGCCCCGAACGGTCCACCGCAAGCCCGGGCCGATAGCTGGCCGCTGGAAGATCAGCGTCCGCTCGACTCGCACCTCGGGCTTGGTTTCGACGACGACCGAGACGGGGACTGCGATTTCCCGGCCGGTCATTGCGTGCCGTTCGCTCTCGTCGAGCCGGCCGTCGCCGTCGGCATCGACCCAGAGCAGCGGCCCGCCTTCGGCGTCAGGGGCCCAAACGAGCGTCCGCGAGNNAACAGGGCGAACCGCGCGCCCTTGGGGGCGTCGAATGGGGCCGCCAGTTCGCGAACCGGCTTGCTCTTAAAGCCGATCGCCTGATAGGCCACCATCGAGCGACCTTCGAAGGCCGTCTCGTCGCGGAATTCAAAGGCCGTCGGAGTCGGGTCGGTCTCGGCCATGACGCCGAGCATCATAACGCCGATCAGAATCGCATTCATGGTTTAATTCCCCTGGGTTATTGGTGTCGATTCGGGAGTACACGGGCGCTCGCGCCAGTGACGCCCGGCGGGTTGCTCGTTCATTGGTCGCGGCTGGGCATCCACACGCCGCCGCTCATGTATTCGAATGCCTTGGTTAATTGTTGGTCTTCCGGCAGGACCATGATTTCCAGCGCCTCGGTCATGGGCCAACACAGTTGCTCCCATCGCCGCTTGTTTCTGGCGGCCGACTCCAACTCGCGATCGATTCGCTGGTCGAGCGTCGCCGCGTCGGCCAAAAAGCTCGCCTTGAACAACTCGCGCGAGCCGATGCCGGTTCCCCCGCCGCCGAATTCGTCCCCTTTGTCCTCATAGGGTTCGAGCATCTCGCGAGCGGCCGCCGGATCGACCAGGGCCAGAATCAACGCCGCGGCCACGTTCCGCTCGGCGGCCGAGGCGGGCGACCACGTATCCTTGGTCGTCGCGCGCGAGGCCAGTACGCGCCAGACGACGCTCTCCATGTCGGGATGGCCGATCCGGCGGGCTTGCACCGCCAGAAATGCGGCCACGATGGCCCGACGGTCGCGGCTGCCGCTTCCCCGAGACGCGTCCTCGGGAGCGGCGCACAGATCGAGCGCCTCGTCGATCAACGCACGGGCCTTTTTCCGGTCCTTGTCCGCCATGGCGACGGCGATCCATCCGAGCGCTTGGGTCTTCGCGTTGGTGAAGTCCTGCCGTCCGTCGCCGACGCCCGACTCACGAACGAACGCCAACGCCTCGTCGGGGTCGGAGCGGGCGATGCGATACGCGATCGGCGTGACGACGTCCTCGGCGTACCACGGCTGCATTTCCTTCATCATCGCCTTGGCCTTGGCCAATTCGTGCGTCGCGGCTTGCACGGCCACGTTTCGCAGATAGTAGGGTTTCTCTTCGAGGTTGACGGCCGACTTGAGCATCTCGACGGCCCGGTCGGGATCGACCAGCGCCAAGCGGACGGCCACTTGCTGGGCCGCCTCTTGCCGGCTCTTGCCGGAGCCCATGGACTCGACCATGGCGGCTGCTTCTTCGATCAGTTTCGAGCCGGCGGGGCGGTTGCCCAGCCGCACGATCAGCCCGCCTACGTCGGCCAGGGCGACGGCTCGCTGCGGTTGGTCCATGGCGCGGGCCAGCGGGACCATTTCCTCGGCGCATCGCATGGCGGCCTCGGGACACGTATCGACCAGCTTCTGGCCCAATTCCTTGATCGCGTAGTAATTCCTTCTATCGAGCAGGTCGAGCGCCTCCTCGATGTCGGTGGCGGCCAGGTTTTCGGCAAGGGTCGAATAGACCGTGCGGTCGTACCGCCCGCCGACTTCTTTCGACCACGCCAAGGCCGCTTCAGGATCGATCTGGGCCATCACGCGAATCAGTCCCTGCATTTCCTTCGCTCCCCGGGCCTTCCAGAGTCGTTCGATGGTCTTGCGAACGGCCTGCTTTCGTTGGTCAAGCGTTGGTTCGGCCGGCTGCGATTGCTGGGGCACGGGTTCGTCGGCGTGGAGCATGACGAGCGTGACGGGCTCGGCGTCGGTTTCGGTCCGCAGCGCGGTGAAACGATAGTCCGCATGGTGGGCGAAGACATGAACCTTGCCCGAGGGGAATCCTTTGAGACGGAAACGCCCCGCCTCGTCGGTTTTGGTGAAGAGTGGCTCGGGGGCGTCGCCCGAGTTGAACACACGCACGCCGGCCAGCGGTTTTCCGGCCGAATCGACGACCGCGCCCTCGACGACCGATTGGGTGCCGGCCAGGACGATCTGGCCGAAGTCGTGCGCCCGGGCCGGCTTGGCCGTTACATTCGCCGATTGATACTTCGCGTAGCCGGCGGCCTCGATCATGAGTTGGTACGAGTCGCCCGGCCAAAGGCCCTCGAAAGCGAAGTTGCCGTCGGCGTCGGTCGTCGTCGAGGTCATCTGAAAACCGATACCGCTGCCGGCGAGCATCCATGATGTCTGGAGTCCGACGCCGGCGCCGCCGATCGGCTTGCCCTGTTTGTCCACGAGCTTGCCGGTCATTCGACTGCCGTGCTTCTCCGAGACGGTGATCTTGACCGGTTCCTTGAGTTCCGCCGGGGTGACGTTGACCGGGCCATCGCTCGTAGCCGTCGTGGCCTTGACTCGCAGCGAGATAGGGCTGTTTGGCGAGCCTTGCTTGAGGAGGAACTTGCCCGAGGCATCCGACTTGACGTGGCCGTGGCTGTGCATTCCATCGCCCGTGAGATACCAGATTTCGGCGTCGGCGACCGGCTCACCCGCGTCGTCGACGACGATTCCCTCGACCGAGGCGGCCTGGGACAGTTCGATGGTCGGCCACGGCATGGGGCCGGTCACGTCGATCGTTTTGCTCTGCTGCGAGCGATCGGACAGGAGGTAGCCCTCGGGCGCCTCGGCCAGGTAGCTCGTGAGCTTGCCGGGCTTGGCATGGACGGTGAATTCGCCCGCCTCATTGGTCGTGGTCGTTCGCCCCCAATGAGTTCCGCCTGGGGTATAGGGAGTTTGGAAATAGAGACGAACGCCCTTGAGTCCCTTGCCGGTGGTTTGGTCGGCGACTTTGCCTTTGATTTCGATGGCCTTCTTGAGGGTGATCGTCGCCGCGGCTTCTTCGCCCGGCTTGACTTCAATCGGCGTTTCCTGGTCCACGTAATAGGGCAGTTCCTCTGGAAGCTGCGGCGCGACTTGGTACTTGCCCGGCGGAACGGCCTCGAAGCGAAACGCGCCGTCCGCCCCGGTCTTGGTCTGATCGTGGTGTGAGATGATTACTTCGAGTTCTGCAACCGATCTGGCGATTTGAGCATTGTGAAGGGACAGCCGAATTTCGTCCGTCACGGCCTGCCCATCGGCATCGATCGTGCCGCGAACGCTCCCCGGCTTGTCGAGCTGGATCGTGACCGGTTTGGTCATGACGAAGTCGACATAGGGCGAGCCGAAACCTTCGGTGGTCAGCCTAACCGTGGTTCGTCCGTTCTGGGGCAGTCCCTTGAGGACGAAACGGCCGTCGTCGGTCGTGTTGGCGGTCGCGCGGCGAATCACTTCGGCCGAGAGCATGAAGGACTCGATTCCCGATTCGGGCGATGCGTCGCCGACCCAGAGCATCGGCCTGATCGTGGCGCCGACGATTGGCTTGCCGTCGGCGTCGACCAACCGGCCGTGATAGTCTTCGACGTCGTGCAGGTCGATGCG
>DOEZ01000271.1 GCA_003532715.1 Planctomycetaceae bacterium | reverse complement strand
CGGGCCAGATCAAGGTAGCGTTTTTCGCCCGTCAGGTGATGCAACTTGATCAGGGCCAACTCGATCTCCTCGTGACCCGGCACGTCGAGTCTCTTTTCCGGACCGAAGACGTCGTCGATATGGTCGGCGAGCCTGAGGGCCACATCCAAAAGGGTTCTTTTTCCGGTGGCCTGATAGTGGGCCACGGCCGCCTCGAACAAGTGGCCGGCACAATACAACTCATGCTTCCTTCGGATGTCGGTCCATTTTTCGTCGGGTTTGGCGAGCGTAAAATAGGTGTTGAGATAGCCGCTCTCTTGCTGGGCGGCCGCGATCTTGTCGATGACTTGATCCACCTTCTTTTCGAGCGACGGATCAGGATGATCGGCCAATGAGTACGACGCGCCTTCGAGGACCTTGTAGACGTCCGAGTCGTTGAAATAGATTCCCTCGAAAGCGCCTTCAATACGCCCCGCCGCCTTGTCGAAGTTGCTGAAACGCCCGGTCTTCTCGCACCACGCGAAATTATGGGGCAAGGACGCTTCGCGATTCGTCTTCAGCCGGGGCGCCCAGAATGCGTCCTCGACATGCACCTGGACGAAGGGAACCGACACGAGACGACTCGCGGCCGCCTCGTCGGCGCTCGACGATGACGCGTGGAGCGTCAACAGCATCGTTGATAGAAGAAGCACGAACCGAACGGATCGCATGGAAGGACTCCTTCGACGTACTTGGTGGGAGGGACGACGGGAGGTTGTTTCAAAATGCGTCGTCCAGGAACGCCACTCTATCAGACCACACGGCTGATGTCCAATAACTGCCGTGATTTTCACCGCATCATGCCTCGCGTCTCGCGCAAGATGACTCGCCGAACGGGGCCCAAAATCGCGAGGTTCTCCGTACGCTACGCAAGGGGGGGCGTCCTGGAAATCGAATCGGGAACGAGCACCGGAGGGGACCGCGGATGAGTCCGCCAAATCCGGGTTGGGGGCCGGCGGGCGTTTGGTATAGAATGGGACGGCCGCCTCGCGAGAACACGGATGCAGTCAACGCCAAGAGGGTTCATTACGGCCCGCATCAGCGACGATCCGCGAACATCAGCATTCCTCTGTCGCTTTGGAGCTTCGACCAATGGCTTTCTTCAAGACTCCCTTCGGACTCACGATTCGCGCGGCCGGGTTTCTCTTCGTCGCCGCGGCGCGAATCGCGCTCGGACAGTCGGGCGGGGGCGAGACGAAGGCATTCGACCCTCTGGCCAGCGACGAAATGCGCGCCGACGCACGACTTAACGACGTCTGTTTCGTCTCGCCCCTGGTCGGCTGGGCGGTGGGCGATCGCGGGACGATCTGGCACACGGCCGACGGAGGCCGGCAATGGAATCTGCAGCCCTCGGGCGTGAGTTGTCCTCTCTACAGCGTTTCGTTCCTCAACGAGCGAGTCGGTTGGGCCGCCGGCGGGTCGGCGCAACCGTATCGCCACGGCAGCGCGGGCGTGGTCCTCGCGACCGGCGACGGCGGACAAACCTGGAAGCAAGCGTCCAACGCGGTGTTGCCGGCGTTTCGCAAGATCCGCTTTCTCGGCGCGAAGTTCGGTTTCGCGATCGGCGACGCCTCGACCATGTTTCCCTCTGGCGCGTTCGTCACCGAGACCGGAGGCCTCGATTGGCAGCCGATCCACGGCGACCATCCGCCGGGGTGGACGACCGGCGACATGACCGAACCAAACACCGGCGCGCTGGCCGGACGGCTCGGCGCGGCGGCGGCCGTGCGACGTCGAACCATCAACCGCGACCGCTCGCCAAATCTCGGCCACGGAACCCTGCGAGGACTCCAACTCGTTCCAAACGGATACGGCTGGTTGGTCGGCGACGGGGCGCTGGTGCTGTTGACGGGCGATTGGGGCCTTACGTGGCAAGCAACGCCGGGCGCGCTGCCCGAGGGCATTCCAAGGAACTTCGATTTTTCGGCGTTGGCGGTGCGCGGCGCTCGCTGCTGGGTAGCCGGCACGCCCGGCACGCGCGTTCTGCGAACCGACGACGCCGGCAAGAGCTGGACCGCGACGCCCACCGGTCAGACCGCGCCAATTCACGCGATTGCGTTCGTCGACGACCTACACGGCTGGGCCGTCGGAGCGTTGGGAACCATTTTGGCGACGGATGACGGCGGGCAAACCTGGCGACGCCAACGATCGGGTGGAACGCGAGCCGCGCTGTTGGGCATCTTCAGCGGCCCGGAGGATGTCCCCCTCGAGCTATTGGCCCAAGTGTCGGGCAACGACGGCTATTTGGGCGTCGTCGAAGTGGTGAACCACCGCGAGGAGCCGCCGCGCCGGGCCGCGCCGCTTGAAGAACGCTTGCGCGAGGCGGTGGTGCGGCTTGGCGGCAGCGATGCGCGGCTTGCATGGCGATTCCCCTTGGCGCCGGCCGGTTGGGAACTCGACGAAAAGGCGGTCGTCGACGGCTGGAACCAGATCAACGACAACCGCGGACTGGAGATGCTCGCGGCGCACCTGGTTCGAAGCATCCGCCTATGGCGGCCCGAGGTGGTCGTCACCCACTCGGCCAGTCCGACCGGCGACGACCCGCGCCAGCACCTAATCAACCAGGCGGTTCTCGACGCCGTCGAGCGAGCGGCCGATCCGACTTCGTTCGTCGATCAGATAGCCGAGGCGGGGTTGGAGCCGTGGCGCGTGAAGAAGGTATACGCGGTCAGCACGAGCGGGACGGACGCGAAGGTCAGTCTCGCCGAATCGACGATCGCCGATCGGCTGGGACGGTCGCTCGGCGAAGCGGCGGCCGACGCGCGGGGTTTGATCGAGGAGCGGTTCAC
>DOEZ01000705.1 GCA_003532715.1 Planctomycetaceae bacterium | reverse complement strand
GAAGGGTGGACCGAGTCATTCGCGGTGGAGGTATCTATCCCTCGTCCGCGCCCGTCTCATCAACCCGGTCGAACGCCAGCGGGTGTTCACTTGCCGCGTCGACGATGCGCACGGAAGTCTTGCCCGAAAGCAGGTCGTCGAACAGCCGGCCGACGACTTCCGCTCGCCAGCCTTGAGCCAGCGCGGGGGGATGCTCCGGTTTGCCGTATAGACGATGCGTGATAAGCTCGCGCACGTCGTTGGGCGAACCGACCAGACTCGGGGCCAACGACCGCTCGCGGCAAACGCTGCCCAGCGCCGAAAACAAGAACTGGCCCAACACCGACATCTGGGGAACCTGTTGCGAAGTCGCCTTGGAGGGACATTCCTCCTCGGGCAATTCGAGCGCGCGGCGGATATGCCGCGCCATGTCGTCAACGTGGCGGCGCAGGTCGCCGCGCTCCAGCCCGCGAACCGTGCCGATCCGCTTGACGTCGGCCGTCTTTCGTTTGGCCAGCTCGACGATCAGGTCGTCGCGCAACACGTGTCGAACCGGTTTGTCGCGGCGCTCGGCCTCTTCTTCGCGCCATTGCCACAACTCGCGCAGCACCGCCAGGGCGCGGCGGTCCAACCCCGAGTTGCCCGAAACGCGCCGCCATCGTTGGTGCGTGAGCGAACGGTGGACCTCGTCGAGCCAGCGAGTCATTTCCTCGCGGAGCCACTCCAGTCGACCGAGCGAAGCGAGCCGCTCGGCGATCGCGTCGCGCAGCGGACGCAAGTGGCGCACGTCGTCCATCGCATATTCGATCTGACGCGACGACAACGGCCGGCGGCGCCAATCAGTCCGCGTCTCGTGCTTGTTCGGCTTCTCGCCGAGCACCTGGGCGATGAGCGAGCCATAATTGGCCGGATACTCGATGCCCGCCAGACCGGCCGCGATCTGCACGTCGAAAACCGTCTCGGGCAACCGGCCCGTCGCGCGAAGGCAGAACTCCAACTCGCCCCGGCCGGCGTGAACCACGATTTCGCGGCCGGCCTCGGCGACAATCTCCCAGAAAGGCGTCAGATCCTCGACCGCCATCGAGTCGATCATGGCCATCCGGCCGCCATCGTCGATAACCTGCACCAGGCAAAGCTGCGGGCGGTAGGAGTACTCGGAAACAAACTCGGTGTCGAGCCCCACGAGACTCGATTCGACAAGTTGACTGCAGTAATCGCGCAGCGCGGCGTCGGTACGGATTTCGAGATGAGACACGGTCGGAGGTTATTCTGCGTGAAAGGAGTGGCGGGCAGTTGGGCACTAACAGATAGCATCGGCACCGAAAAATCAAGACCCGCGATACACCAAACCAGAGTTTTCCCTACAGCAACGCGGGAGAGAAACCAAATACTGACGGGTTTCCCTTAGAGTCCCTTGTGCCCCCATTTTGCCAGAGCCGGTTTGGTGAAGAGGCATTTGTGATGCCAAGTTTGCCTCAAATCGCCCGAAATAAGGGGCCGAATACTTGACAAATCGACCCACGAATCAAATACTAGGGCTTCTGATGATCAGATGGCTCGGTGGTCGGGGCTCGTTCCTGATTGACGCAACTCATCGACGGAGCCTTGATTCGACCGATGCGGGGTCAAGTGCATGGGAAGGAGCGATACTGTGCCTAAATCCGTGTTGGACGCGATCAAAATGGGTCTTTGGGAGTTCGAGCCGCAGGAGGTCGACGGCGACCACTATTCGGCCACCGGGGCCATGCCCGGGACCAAGGACAAACTCGTTATCATGGCCGAGCGAGTCCGCAACGGACTTCCCCTTTGGCACCCGCTCGATCGCGACGACATCGAGAAGCCCGCCCCGCCGAAATGCCCCAAGCCTCGATGATCGTCGCCGGGCTCGGCCGTTCCGAGCAACACCTCCCCACACCCACCAACGGGTCCTTCCACGTTATTCCGTCGTGAGGCAATTCCATGTTTGGCTCGCCGCTCTTGGTTTTCCTGCTTCTGGCGAGTCAATCGCCGGCTGATCCTTCGTTCGAATCGTCTCCCGCCGCGGCGCCGGTCCAGTCGTGGGAGTCCACCGTGATGCCGTCCGAACCGCGCGTGGTCGAGGCCGCAAACCCGTCGGCGCCCTTGGCCGATCCGCCCGATCCACCCGATCCGCCCGATGCGAACGAATCGGACCTCGCGCCCCCGCGACTTATAGCCCGGTTGCTCGCCACGCCGAACGGGATGACGCTCGCCGGGCGGCCCGTCTCGTTGTTCGAGGCATTGTCCTCGGCCCAAGACGCGAGTCGGCAACTCGACGTGGTTCATGCCTACTGGGAATCGGTTGCCCGGTTGGGCAACTATCACATCCAGTGGCGCTGCCGTGAGTTTCTCGACACCCTTTCGCCGCGATCAGGCGACGAAGCGGCCTTGGAAACGGTGCGAGCCGCCGCCGCGGCCACCCTCGCCGAAATCGAAGTGGCCGTCGTCACCGCTCAACACGAACTGGCCGAGCCGTCGTTCTGGACGCCCGACTTGATGCCCTCGCCGGTGCTTCCCCTGCCGAGCGACATGCCCCTCGTGGGACCCTACAACACCCGTTTCGATCGCGTCTTCGCCGCTCGACCGGCGCCCCCCCGTGCCGAACTCGCCCAGCGGACCCTGCCGATGCGCGAGAAGGCCATCGCCGCGCGGGCCAAGGCGGTCGCCGCCGCTGAAACGGCCCTCGATGCCGCGCGACGCGGCTATCTCGCCGGATCGTGCCGATTGGAACAGGTCGAAACGGCCCTGGCCCGTTGGCTCGACCAGCAAAGCCGGTTCCTGCGAGCCGCGTGCGACTATAACCGCGAAATCGCCGAATACGCGGCGATGGTCAAGATCGGCCCGATCGACAACGTCACGTTCGTCACCATGTTGATCGGTCCCCAGGCGATCCCCGAAGCGTCGCGGATGGCCGACCCAGTGGTTCCCATCGTCGGCGGCTCGCCGATGATGCAGTTCCCGCAAGGCGCGCCCACGCCCGCGCCCCCGCGCTTCGTGCAACCGGCGAGCGGAATGGAGCCTCTTGGCGCCCTCCCCGGACAGACCCCGACCCCGGCGTCCCCACCACGCGCCGCCTCACCGACAATGATCCCCGATTGGACGCCCAGCGAACCGCTCGGTCGGATCGAGCGTGCTCCGTTCGAGCCGGTCTCGCCTCCGCCGGTCGAACGCTCCGAGGTTCCGACCCGAAGCCCCGGCGAGCCGAACACGCCGCCCGAGTCGTTCGACGGACCCGACGCCCCGAAGCTGCCCGTCGTCCCGGTCGAGTGACGCCATGGAGAGTGAATCCGGGCCATCCGGGCCTCGTCTCGCGCCGCTGCGCATCGGTCCGATTGCCGTCGATCCGCCCGTGCTCCAAGCGCCGATGGCCGGCTTCACCAACTGGGCCTACCGCGCGCTGGTCCGACGATTCGGCGGTGTCGGCCTGCCGGCGACCGAAATGGTCAGCGCGCGCGGATTCGTCGAGATGGACCGACGCGATGCCGGCGAGCCGGGCCGACTCTGGGGTGTTCGCGACGAGCCCCGGCCGCTGGCCGTCCAAATCTGGGACAACGATCCCGACACGCTGGCCGAAGTGGCGCGCCGCGTTGCCCACGATTTTCGAGCCAGCGTCGTCGATCTGAACTTCGGCTGCCCCGCGCGCGACGTGGCCCAAAAGGCCGAGAGCGGGGCGTATCTGCTCGACGATCCGCCACGAATCGGCCGGCTCGTCGAGCGAGTGGTCGCCGCGTGCGGCGACGTGCCGGTGACGGCAAAAATCCGCCTCGGCCCGAACGACGACCAGATCACCGCGGCCGACGTCGCCCAGGCGGTCGAAGGGGCAGGGGGGGCCGCGCTGACCGTTCACGGTCGCACCGCGCGACAGATGTTTCGCGGCCAGGCCGATTGGGATCGCATCGCGAGCCTCAAACAGTTCTTGAAACGTATTCCGCTGATCGGCAACGGCGATCTGAACACGCCGCGCGATGTGATTGACGTCTTCGCGCGCCATCCGATCGACGGCGTCATGATCGGTCGAGCCGCGCTGGGCCGGCCGTGGCTTTTCGCACGGATTGCCGCCGCGCTGGCCGGCGATCCCATTCCGCCCGAGCCGACCCCCGCCGAACAAGGCCGACTACTCCTGGAACATCTCGACCTGGCGGTTCAACGCTTCGGCGAGCGAAAGGCAATCGTCCTGATGCGGACGTATGCCTGCCGCTACGGCGCGGGACAGCCGAACATCCGCGCGTTTCGCACCGACGTCTGCCGAGTCGAAACGATCGGGGCCTTCGTCGACGCCGTCCGCCGAACATTTCCCACCGACGCTTGACCATCGCCGAAGAAAAAGTCGCCTTTCGCTCCGCGA
>DOEZ01000473.1 GCA_003532715.1 Planctomycetaceae bacterium | reverse complement strand
TGTATTCAACGGCGTGGTCGAGTTGGCCACGAAGACGGAGCCCGAAAACCCAAAGTCGCTAATGACGCGGCTCGGGATCGGTCAGGCGGCGCGCGTTCACATGACGAATGGGTCGAGTACCTCGCCACAAATCGAGAGGGTTGCCGCTTCGCCCGACGAGTTCATCCTGCAGTTTCCAATTGACGTGCCGAAGACGCGACGGGCCGAGGAACCGGAAAGTGAACGCTTGATCGCCTCCGTGGAAAGACGTGGCGGCGCAGCTTCCGACCGCGTTCCGATCGGCCTGTTCGAAGGCGAGACCGCGCCTTTGCTTGGTGATGAAGGGGGACTTCGGCCGGGTGCCCCTCTCTACTCGGATCGCATCTATTTCGTCGCATCCTTGGACGCGGCGTTGCAGGGGGCCGAGTATGTCCGACCATTCAATTCCGACAAAGAGGACGAGCAGCGGGAGTACGAAATCACGGTGACGTTTGCGCCCGACCGCAAGGAAGTCTATCTCATGCTATTGGTCGATGATCGTGTTGAGTCAAGGACTCCGGGGCAGCAGCAGCCGACCGTGGACAGGATCGTTTCTCGCTTTGCGAGCCCCGGCGACTTCGTGGACTCGGGCCGCGATCTTCGGGCGGACCACACCGTTAAGAAGGCGTCGCAATCGTTTAGTGCATTTGGAATGACCGTGCCGACAAAGGATGCCTTCGGTAAGCCAATAGTCTACACTTTTTCCCCGGCGAAACAGCCGCCACAAAATCATTCGCACTACATCATCGCGATTCTGCCCGAGGCGCCGAGCGAATGAGTCCGCCCAGGTGAAATTGCGCCACCCGATGACGTCCAGAATGCGAACCGCCGTGCGCCGCCCGAACGAGACGGTATGGGCGGCACGGGGCGTTCCGGCGTGAGTCTTGTCGGAATGCGCCTTCGATTGAGCGATCGTACAGAGCAGATCGGTCCGTGCCTCGCGTTTCGATATCTCTACGCGTCGAGCATGCCGGTCAAATAGCGTTTCGCTTCGTCGCCGATGCCGGGCGACTGGCTCTCGCGGGGGCCGGCCACGTTGAGTATTCGCACGTCGTTCGCGCGCAGCCAGTCACGCGCGACGTTCGGGTCGGCTGGTTTGTCCAGATCGACCGTCAGGCAGGGCTTGTCGTGCCGTTGAGCCATCTGATGGGTCAGGAGCGTGCCGCCGCGAAGACGGCCTCGGTGAAGAATGATAGTGCCGTCGGCGTCCACGATGTTCCGCTCGGTGCGTGGAGCATAGTCCGCCGTCGCCATTTCTTCGAGCCGGTAGCGGTCGGGGATGCGGCCATCCTCGGCCAATCGGCCCCGCGGACACCAACCCCCATGCGGAATGCCCAGTGTGATGGCCACGTCGAGCGCGGCCCGATCGACGCCCGTCTGCCCGCCCGAGATGATCCGCGACGGGTTGTGTGTTTCGGAGCGGCTCATGCCTACTACCAGCGAGACGACGAGCCGGGACGCCGCGTGACGGCGTCGGACGAGTCGTCGGGCAACGCCAGCTTCATCCCCGGCGTCAGGTAGTCGAAATCGCCTTGCAGCACGTCGCGATTCAAGTCGTAGATCTCCGTCCATCGCGCGCCGGCGCCGAGCTTGTACCGGGCAATGTCGTAGAGCGTGTCGCCTTCGCGGATCGTGTACGTCGGGCCGCCGTGATATTGCGTGCCGGTGCTGACGGCCGACATCCGCTCGCGCATCACCTGGTTTCGCTTGGGACTCGGGCAGAGATCGGGATAGCGTCTCTCCAACTCCGACGGTGCGGGCGCTTCGAGCGCGTCGCCGACGCACAGCCGATTCTCATCGGCCACCGTTTCGCGGTTCCACTCGGCCAATGCCCTGAAATAGGAACCCGTTCCGTAGAGACTCTCCGAGATCGTCCAGAAGCTGTCGTTGGGTTGAACGACGTACTTGCCGTCCTCGCGTCGCGCCGACCTGCCGGCGCGCGCATCGAACGAACGGGGCTTGTGGCGTCCCGTGTCGCGCGACGAATCGTACTGTCCGACGCTCGTTCGCTCGTTCTGGCTCGGGTAGCCGTAGCTCGGACTCTGATACGACCCTCCCACCCTTGGCGAAGGTTCCGCCGGCTGATAGCCGCTTCCCGCGGCCAGGCGATCGTCGGACACGCTGACTCCGCGCGACGGGCCGTCGGCGGAGCGACGTCCAGGCGGATTCGAATCGCCATACCCGGGTGGATAAGCTGAACTACTTGTGTTCTGGTCCGGCGCGGGCGGCGAATGCGTCAGGTTACTTGACGGAGGCGAACTGTACGCCGACGGCCCCGACCCCCAAGAGCTCATCGGATTCGTCGGTCCACCACCCTGGTGGCCGCTCGGGCCGGTGTTGTTGCCGACCATTCGTTGCATGTCCGGATGGGACGGCGCGCCATGCCTCGGTCGTTTTTCGGGCATCGGGGCGGTGGGCGGCGGTGGAATCACCGACGGCGACGGATTCTTGCCGTCGCCCAAGTTCGGCAGAAGGCTGACCTCAACCGAATCGGAATTGCCCGGGTTGTTCCTTGAAGTCCTGCCCGACGAGGGGGAGGACCAACTCGACGAGCGCGTCGGATCGGCGGGAACCGGCGAGGCCGGCTTCGGCGGGACGGGCGTCGGCTTGTTTAGTTCGGCGGAACGCGGTTTGTTGGCTTGCCAAACCTTGGCCGAATCGCTGGTATTCGTCCGATTCAGGCCACCTTCGGGGCCCGGCTTCGTCGGCGCGGACGCAACAGTGTGATCCTCTGGACCGCCACGGAATTGCCAAACGGCCACCACAACCAACGTAATCAATAGCGATCCGATCACTGCCAGGCCAAGCTTGTAGTGCTTGGCCATGCCAGCGCCCTCTTCGCATTCCAATGCTCGGTTCCTGTCATCCATGACTTTCTATCTCCGGTCGTCCAATCGTCACGCCCGCGCGGCCACTCGGAGCTTCGCGCTGCGTGCTCGTGGGTTACGTTCGATTTCCTCGTCTGTCGGTCGGACGGGCTTCTTTGTCAATGCTTCACAACGCGGGTCGTTGCGAAAGGCTTCTTTTACTCGTCGGTCTTCCAGCGAGTGGAAGCTGATGATCGCCAGCCGTCCGCCCGGCTTCAGACAGTCGGGCAGGCGTCGCAGGGCGACGTCCAACGATTTCAGTTCCTCGTTCGATGCGATTCGCAGCGCCTGAAACGTTCGCGTTGCCGGGTCGATCCGCTCGTGCCGTTGCCGAGGAACGCTTCGGCGGATCAAATCGGCCAATTCGGCGGCCGTGCGAATCTCGCTTTTCTGTCGCTGTTCGACGATAGCGCGGGCAATTCGCCGGCTGAGCCGCTCCTCGCCGTACGCATAAATCAAGTCAGCCAGGTTTTTCTCGCCCAACCGATTGACCAGCCGCCACGTTGGCTCGCCGCGCGTCGGGTCGAACCGCAAATCGAGCGGGCCCGTACCCGAAAAGCTGAATCCGCGCTCCGAATCGGCCAACTGATCGCTCGACAGGCCCAGGTCGAGTACGATTCCGTCAACGGTCTCCAGTCCTAGTTCTTCGAGCACCTCGGGCAAATCGCAGTAGTTCCCCCGGATCAGGCGAATCGGCAGGCCGGCCGACCGAGCTTGTCCCAACTCGATCGCCGCCGGATCCCGGTCGATGCCGATCACCAGTCCGGTTTCGCCGACGATCCGGGCCAACGCTCGCGCGTGTCCGCCGCCGCCGAAGGTTCCGTCGACGATCAGGCCGCCGGTTCTTGCAGCCGTCCAATCGAGCACCTCGTCCAGGAGCACGGCAACATGGACGGATGGTAACTCGGACATGACTGCTCGCCGGATACCCGGCTTCAAAGGAAAACGCCGCATGGCCAAAACCGACCCCTGACCGCAAGGGAGCGGGCAACCAACCCAAGCAACCATCGGCAGCAGGGTGTCGGCTCAAAATCTGCATTTAGCGGGTCAAACGCGCCGCGGCAGCTCGATCCGGGCAGCGCGGGAAGCCGCCGAGGAGAGGATCGATCGAATTGCATCGATGCGCGGGCGGGTAGTGTCCAAGAAACGGCCGGGCGAATCAAGGCGAAAAGACGGCAAACGGATAGAAAATCGGCGGGGCACCCCCTGCGAATAGGGGGATAAGAAAGGGGGCTCGAACAAAAGGCCCATCTCGTCGTGTTGCTTCCCTGCAATACGCTCGGCGATGAACGGTTCGGTTCGAGCCCCCTTGTTGGCAACCATTTGCAGTGGCAATCACGCGCCACCCTTTAGCGGAGCGAATCCGTTCGACTCGGAAAAAGGGGCACCTGACTCTGCGTGATTGTCGCCGCGAAACAGCTCTCTACAACATCCCGCCTCGGGGCGCCTCCGTGCGCCCGTGGGTTGAGGCGAGTGCCGCGAAGCACTGCTCGCCGGTCAATTTGCGGCAGTGTCCGCGGGTAAGAGGAAGACATCTTGTCTTCCCCCCATGCGGGAAAACGGCGCACTCGCCGATGTGGCAAGCGGAAACGCCGGCCTGTATCCTTGGGTCGACGCCCCGGGTTTTCACGCATGTCGGACGGACGAACGCTACGGTATCAAAAATGGTCTATTGATTGTTCTTCGCATCAAAAGCGGCCTCGGCGATTTCGTCATAATTGCCTTGACGCTCGTCTAGGTATTGACGCCATCGCTCGACGGCCCAGAGTTCCAAGTGATCCTGCACCCCCAAAAGGACTGCTTCTCGCCCCAATCCCGCCAATTCGGCCAGTTCGGGAGGTATGCGAACTCGGCCCTGTTTGTCGAGTTCCACTCGTTGCGCACGGGCGTAGAACAGCCGCGTGAAGGCGCGGACGTTCTGTTGCGTGGGCGAGACGCCCGCGAAGCGCTCACCGAGGCTGGCGAAACTCGTCTCGCTGTAGATCGCCAAGGAGCCGTCAGTGCCGGGTGCGACGTAGAGACCTATTCCCGGCTGCCCATCGAGTGCTTCCCTCAGGCCCTTGGGGATAGCAACTCGAAGTTTGTCGTCGACCGAGCGGTTAAAGGTTCCTGTTAGCAGCATTATTGGATAAGTCAGAGACCCCCAAGCTGACCGCTGGGACTGCCAGCTTGGGGGCGGTTAGCTTGTTTCTGCCTCGATGGCACCAAAAATCCCCAATCGTCCCCACGATTCCCCAAAAGATAACCACTTTTCGTTTCCCGTCAACAGGGTTTTCCTCGGAAATCGCGGGAGCTTGGCGTGGGGATTTTTCGTAGACTGGCCTTGGCATTGGACTTCGAGCGATTCGGGCGCGACGCAAGGCGAAGAAAAAATTCTCCGCATTTCTTTTCGTTCGATCCAGCGTCCCTTGGAACCCGGAATCCGGGCAAAACGAGGGTCCCAGGCAAGCGAGTCGCCTGAATCGCCGTCGGTCCGTCCGCACACCTTTCCCGACCCGGCTTTTTGGTATCCCTCGCGACGTGAACGCCTCAAACGGCCGTGTGAGCATCTTGTAAGAAAGGCGTCAGCCCGGGACAATAGCGGATTCGATCGCGGCCGATTTTGTTCCGCGACTGAGTCATCATTGATTTCCGCATGAGGTGGACCGATGCCAACCTTTGTGACGCTGGCCATGTTGGTCGGTCTGGGGATGTTGATCTGGGACTGCGTCGAAGTGGGCCGCAATGACGCGGCGAACCTGGTAAACGCCGTTTTCGGCGCGCGTGTGGTGCGTCGCCGCACGGCCGTCTTGATTGCCGGCGTTGCCGTCGTACTGGGTGCGTCGTTTTCCGCTCCCGTAATGGAGACCACCCGCAAGGGTCTCTTCGACCCGACGGTCTTGACGATCCAAATGGCTGTTGCCATCTATGTGAGCGTCTACTTCGTCGACACGGTCTTGCTGTATGGATTCTCGGGCTTTGGAATGCCGGTGAGCACGACCGCCTGCCTTGTGTTCGAGGTGGTCGGCGCCGCGTTGTTTCTCGCCGGACCCAAGAACATCAGTTGGAGCAAGGTGGGCGACGTTACCTTGGCGATCATTCTCTCGATCGCCATCACTCTGACGATGTCGTTTCTAGTGATGCGTGTGTTTCGTGGCGCGGTTCGCGACAAGGCCGACGATCGCGATACTGTCTTGCTTCACGGGCCGTGGATTGCGGGCGCGATCTTGACCTGGCTCACCTGGTTCATGGTATTCAAGGGACTCAAGAACATCGAGTTGGTTAACGACCTACGAGAATCCATC
>DOEZ01000700.1 GCA_003532715.1 Planctomycetaceae bacterium | reverse complement strand
CGGAAACTGGCCGTCGGCATGGGTCGCGAAGGCCAGCACGAAACAGGCGACCAACACAGAAATGGGTTTGGTAAACATGGAAAAAAGACTCCCACTTGGGGGGCAAAATCGCTCTACAGGTGGCCGCCTCACGTTTGCGCGAGTACGCAGACCACGACCGCACAAGAGACTAAACACCGAATTCTGGCCCGGGTTGCGTTTTTTCTGAGTAGTTCGGAACTTCCTCGGCGTGGCGGTGTTTTCAGAGGTGTGGATGCCCATCGGGTTCGCCGGGCGAGCCTTTTTCACGAGGCATTCTTGTAACTTGAATTCAGGTAAGGAGTTGTAACATGCGATGGCCTCTTATTCGTTCAACGGCCGTGGCTGCGGTGGGATTGATGGTCGTTCTCGGCGCATCGTCCCTGCTCGCGCAAGGACCCCAACAGGGACCCCAAAGGGGTGGGCGCGGCATGATGATGGGACCGGGCATGGGTGGCGGAATGCAAATGGGGGGCATGGGGCTCAACGGCCTTCTGCGAATCGAGCAGGTTCAAAAAGAACTGGGACTGACCGAGGAACAAATCAACCAGATTCAAGACTTGCGTCCGCGCCGCGGCGAGGGACGCCCTGAAGGCGGCCAGCGTGGACAGCGCGGCGAAGGCGCGGATCGCGGACAACGCGGCCAGCGGGGTGAACGTCCCGACTTCCGGAATATGTCCGAAGAAGAACAACGCGAGGCGTTCGAGAAGATGCGCAAGCAATTCGAGGAAGAGCAAGCGCAACGCAATAAGGAAACGCTTGAAGCGCTCGGCAAGATTCTCCAGCCCGAGCAACTCAAACGCGCGAAGCAAATTGAACTGCAGGTTCTGGGCGTGGCCGCTCTCCGCCGCCCCGAGGTGAAGAAACACCTCGACATCACCGAAGATCAGGAAAAACAATTCCAGGAAATCGAGCGTAAGGTGCGAGAAGAGGTTCAGAAGGCCATGCAGGAGGCTCGCGACCAGGAGACGATGGATTGGGCACAAATCCGTCAACGCGGCGAGGAGCTTCGCAAGACGGCCGAAAAGGACGCCATGGCCGTTCTGACCGCCGATCAGAAGGCGACGCTTAAGGAGATGATGGGCGAGCCGTTTGAACTCGATCGTTCGGCCTTGCGGCGGCGAGGCGGCGAAGGACGCCGTGGCGAGGGTCAGCGAGGCGAAGGCCCCCGCGAAGGGCGTCCGCGCCGTGGCGAAGGACGCGGAACGCAACAGATTTAGTCTGGATTTATTACCTCATGAACGATCCGAGTTAGTGCCCGATACCCCCCTTGCAAGGAGGGTTCGGCTCTCGGACCGGGCGGCAGTGATGGTTTTTCTTTTCGGCGATCAGCCCGCGGTTCGCCGCGGGTCGGTCGTCGAGAAACGAGGGAACGTTTTGGCGGTATAATACGTCGAACCGACGCACCCCATTGACGCGGAAGCAGCGGCGCGACGATGGATCCCGCGAAGTTGGTCCGTCGCAGCCGGGTCCACGCGAATGTAGGTGCTTACAAGGGTTTTGCTTCGACGATTGGGCAGGCGACCTCCCCTAGCAAAACACCTCCACGGAGTTATTTTTCGTCGATTTGGGGAGAGACCGGACTGCCCACGCGCGACGAATTCACAAGAATCCCCCCCCGGACGGACTGTCCGACCCGGTGAAGCGGCCGATTCCCGCTTGTTGGCTGCCCGTCGCGTTCGTATACTAGTGAGTATATGACGTATGTCATATGCTGGGTGTGTTGCGCCGTCGGTCGAACGCCTTTTGCGTTCCTGCGGTCGGGTGAATCCGTTAAGTGAATGAATGACGCCGTTTTGCGTGGCGTCGAGGACGTGCGACATGGACCTGGCGAAATTATTTGTGAAGGCCGGACTGCTCGAACCACAGCAGGTCGAATTAGCGCGCCAAGGCGAGACCGAGGGTCGGCGGCTCGACGAGGCGGCCGTCGTTCTGGGGTTCATCACCGAGGAGCAGTCGCTCCGCGCGATTGGCGACGCATTGGGGTTGCCGTTCGCCGACCTGAGCGAAGCCGAGGTCGATCTGACGCTGTTGAAGAGTTTTCCCGCGTCGGTCATCCACCGCGAGGGCGTCTTTCCCTTCAGTCAGAAGAACGGAACCCTGGTCGTTGCGACTTCCGATCCGTTCAATCTCTATCCGCTCGACGAACTCAGCGCGACGCTCGGCAAGACGGTTGTTCCGATCCTCGCGACCCGGACCGAAATCGCAAAGCTGACCAAAACGCATTTGGGCGTCGGAAGCGAGACGGTCGACTCGCTGGTGGCGCAGAGCGACGACGGCGAGATCCAACTTATCGACGAGGTCGAGGCCGACGGCTCCGAACTCTCCCAGTTGGCCCAAGAGCCGTCGGTCGTGCGATTGGTCAACGAGATTCTCGTCGAGGCGATCGACATGGGGGCCAGCGACATTCACATCGAGTCGGAGCGCCACGATCTGCGGATACGCTACCGGGTCGACGGGGTGCTCCAGTCGCAGCCGATTCCGCCCGAAATCCACCGCTTTCGCGCTGCGATCATCAGCCGTCTGAAAATCATGTCGCGACTGAACATCGCCGAGCGGCGGCTCCCGCAAGACGGCCGCATCGAGTTGCGCACCGGCGGGCGCGAGGTGGATGTCCGCGTGTCGGTCATTCCGATGATCCACGGAGAGGGGATCGTGCTTCGTCTGCTCGACAAGAGCCGCATGAATTTCTCCCTGTCCAGCCTCGGAATGGACGACGATTTGCGGAAGACGTTTCAACAAGTGATCGGCCTGCCTCACGGCATCATCCTCGTGACCGGACCGACCGGTTCGGGAAAAACCACGACGCTCTACAGCGCGTTGCAGGAAATCAGAAGCGATGGAACGAAGATCATCACGACCGAGGACCCGGTCGAGTACAAGCTTTCGGGCATCTGCCAGATCCAGGTACACTCGAAAATCGGCCTGACGTTCGCCGGCTCGCTCCGCAGCATTTTGCGTCACGACCCCGACGTCGTGCTCATCGGCGAAATCCGTGACCTCGAAACGGCCGAAAACGCGATTCAAGCTTCGTTGACCGGCCACCTGGTCTTCAGCACGTTGCACACCAACGACGCGGCCGGGGCCTACACGCGATTGACCGACATGGGCGTCGAGCCGTTTCTCGTTTCGAGCACGGTCGAAGCGGTCATGGCCCAGCGACTGGTGCGGACGCTTTGCCCCCATTGCCGCCAGCCGTATCGTCCCGGGCGCGAGGACTTGCCCGACGACTTCCCCTTCGATCGGCTCAAGGACGGCGCGGAGTTGTTTCACGCCCATGGGTGCAAGGAATGCCGCCAGATCGGCTACCGGGGGCGCGTCGGCCTCTACGAACTGCTCGTCACGACCGACGAGATACGCCAGATCAGCCACGATCGGGCAAGTAGTTGGGCCATCAAGGAGAAAGCCCTGCTGCAGGGTATGCGCACGCTGCGCCAAAGCGGCTGGGAAAAAGTCCTTTCGGGAAGAACCACTGTCGACGAAATCATCCGCGTAACCAAGGGTAACGACATCATCGGCCATGCNNGTTACCGGTTCGATCGAGGCCGTCACCAAGCAGGAAGTGTTGGCGGCTTTGGCCGGCCGCTCCCTGTTTCCGGTCGAAATCGACGCCCGGAAACGCGCGGAGCCGCTGTTTTCGCGCCGGCGCGTTCCCAAGCAGCTTCTGGCGGTCACGCTGAGCCAGTTGGCCGATTTGCTCCAAAGCGGCGTCCCCCTACTCAAGTCGCTCGAAATCCTGAAACGGCAGGCTTCGCACGCGGGCCTGCGCGACGTGTTCGCCGATCTGCATCGACAGGTCGAGGGTGGAGCCACGCTCGCCGAGGCCATGCGGCGACACCAACGCACGTTCGGTCAGATGACCGTCAGCATCGTCCACGCCGGCAGCGAGGGGGGATTTCTCGAAGATTCGCTCAGTCGCGTTTCCAGCTTCATCGAATTGCAGGAAGACCTGAAGGGCCGCACCATCGGAGGCATGGCCTACCCGATGCTGCTGGCCCTCTTCGGTTCGTTGGTGCTCGTCGGTTTGCTGGTCTTCGTCGTCCCGAAATTCGAGAGCATCTTCGATGCGATGCGGCAGCGCGGGGAGTTGCCCATTTTGACCGAATGGCTTCTCGGCGCCAGTCGCCTTGCGTGGCGGTGGAGTCTTTGGATCGTCATCCTGCTGACGGTGGCCGTGGTCGCCGTCTGGCGGTGGTTGGGAACCGAGGCGGGACGGTACTGGCGCGACTTGACCAAGCTGCGATTGCCGGTGGCGGGGCCCATTTTGCGCAACCTGGCCCTGGCCCGGTTCTGCCGAACGCTCGGAACGATGCTTCGGCACGGCGTTCCCATTCTCCAGGCGCTGAAGATTTCGAGCGAATCGGCGAACAACGTGGTGTTGGCCGCGGCGATTGTCTCGGCCACCGAGAATATCTCGGCCGGCGAGACGCTGGCCCAGCCGCTTTCCCAATGCAAGCATTTTCCCGAGACCATCGTCGAGATGATCGCGGTGGCCGAGGAATCGAACCGGCTGAACGACGTGTTGGTCGACATTGCCGAATCGCTCGAACGGCGCACGTTCCGGCGATTGGACCTGGCCGTGCGATTGCTCGAGCCGGTGATGTTGATCTTCATGGCGGGCATCGTGCTGGTTGTGGTGGTGGCCCTGATGCTTCCGATGTTCAAGATGAGTACAACGTTACAGTAAGAGCCTGTTCCAACCTGTAGCATAGCCGCCCCCGGCTGTGAATTAGCAAACGAAATAACCGGCGACAGCACAACCGATGACAGCCGAGGGCGGCCATCCTACAACCGATGACAGCCGAGGGCGGCTATCCTACAACCGATGACAGCCGAGGGCGGCTGTCCTACAACCGATGACAGCCGAGGGCGGCTGTCCTACAACTGACGACAGCCGAGGGCGGCTATCCTACAGACCTTTATTTTCGGAGGAAGTGAAAAGATGAGTTCTCGATACGCAAACCGTCGAAGCGGTTTTACCCTGATCGAGGTATTACTGGTGCTCGTAATCCTGGTGATCATCGCGTCGCTCGCGGCGGTCGCGATCGGCCCGCGACAGCGCGGCGCGTACATCAACGCGGCCAAAACGCAGATCAATGCGTTCCACACGCCGCTGGAAGCCTATCGGCTCGACTTGAAGACCTTTCCGACCAGCTCGCAAGGGCTTCAGTCGCTGCGGACGATTCCGGCCGATTTGGCATCGCCGACGCGATGGCAGGGACCCTACCTGGACAACGAAATTCCGCTCGACCCGTGGGATAACGAGTATCGTTACGAGTATCCCGGCAAACGTCAGGCCGACCGCCCCGACATCTGGTCGCTTGGTCCGGACGGCGTGGACGGGACGGAAGACGACATCGGGAATTGGATGACGACGAGAAGGGAGTGACGATCGTGAGTTTCAAGAGGAAAAAGCGGACGGATCCGTGCCGGCGGCGCGCGGTCACGCTGATCGAAGTGTTGCTGGTGTTGGTCATTCTCGTGCTGGTGGCGGCCACGGCGTGGCCGTCGCTCGGGCGTTCGATGGCCGACCAGCGTTTGCGCGACGCGGCCGACACGGTTCGCGCCGAATGGTCGCGCGCGCGGGCCAAGGCCATGTCGTCGGGCGTCGCCCAGCGATTCTGCTATATGACCGACGATTCGATCTACTGGATCGAGCCGTGCGAGGACGTTTCGAGCAACGAGGGCGAGGACGCATTGCCACGCGGCGATGCGGCGACGTCGGAACATGACGATCGTCAACTTCCGGACCCCGTCACCTTTCTCGAGGGTCGAGTCTACGAGGACGCGGCCGATCCGTGGAGCGTCGCGGGCGACTGGGGAGCGGAACTCGGCCAGCCCGGGCCGCTGGACGACGGTCAGCGCGGCGCGCCGGTCGTCTTTCAGCCCGACGGCACCTGTACGGCGGCTCGTCTTGTCCTGAGCAACGAGAATGACCGCGTCATCACGATCAGCATCAACGCACTGACGGCGATCGCCGTCGTCAGCGAGGTTCGCGGCGCCGAGGAGGTTGGACCATGAACGGGCTTTCGCCCCGCCGGGGGTTCACGCTCTTCGAGGTTCTTCTCGCGCTGGCGATCGCCGGCAGCGCAATGGCCGTGATCGCCCAGGTCGTCTGGAGCGGCATGGATAACGCCCGAATCACCCAGGATCTGGTTCAAGCGGAGTTGCTCGCGCAAAGCCTGATGGCCGAGTTGCTCTCCGGGATTCGCCCACTGGAATCCTCCGACAACGGCTCTTTCGAGGAAGAGGCCGACGGGTTGGACGAGCCCGAGCGGTGGACCTATTCGGTCGTCGTGACGCCCCTCGAATCGGAGTCCCTCGTGTCGGTGGTCGTGACCGTGCGCGCCGACCCCGACAAACCGCGCCCGGTCGAGTATTCGCTTTGCCAATGGGTATTGATCCCGTCGACCGAGGAAGCGGAATAGACCCAATTGGTTGCTCGAGGTGCCGCATGTTACGTCCGTCACGCCTATCGCTTTGCCGAGGATTCACCCTCTTGGAGGTGATCCTCGCCATGTCGTTGACCGTGGTGGTGCTGTTCATCATCGGAGCCGGCATCAACGTCCAGTTGCGCGCATTCGACCGGGGCCGCGCGCGCATCGAGCGAGCCCAGCTTGCCCGCGTCCTCCTGCACCGCATGTCCGACGACCTGCGCGGCCTGATGCTTCCCGAAGCGCCGACGACCGACGACGCGGCTGGGGCGTCGTCGTCCACGTCGTCCACGTCGTCAACGTCGTCAACCTCGTCCACCGAGGAAGCTGGCGCGTTGTCGTCGGGTTCATCCGGCGAGGAGGCCGGCGCGATGGACGAGCTTGCTTCGGCCATGACCGGCGAGGATGCGATCGACTCGGACCTCGACACGCTGCTCGACACGACGGTCGAGTCGGCACCGGGCGTCTACGGCGAACTCGATTGGCTTCGGATCGACGTCGTGCGAACCGCGCGTCCCGACAGTGATTCGGTTCAAGACGCGGCAACGGCGACTGACGTCGGCGCCCCCGCCACCCGGGCCGCTCGCGGCATCGAGTCGATCGTCTATTACGTGGTGACGCCCGACCGGCTCGCGACCGAGTCGCTTGCGACGACCGGCGAGACGCCGGCCGGCGGCCTCGTTCGCCGCGAGCTTGTCCGTCCGGCGGTTGCCTACGCGTCGGAAGGGGGCGATTTCGAGTATCAAGACACGTCGCTCGCGCCGTTGGCCTCCGAAGTCACCGCCGTCGAGTTTCGCTATCACGACGGAACGGACTGGCTCGAATCCTGGGACACCGACGAAATGGGCGAACTGCCGAAGGCGATTGAGATACGCCTGTTTCTCTCGCCGATTCCCGCGAACGCCGCTCGCGCCGCGTCGGCGTCGGCGGCCGACCCCGAAAGCGGCGACGCGCCGATCGGATACCGCCTCGTCGTGCGAGTTCCTTTCCACGAGACCGGGAGCGAATCGAGCGACACAACCTCGGCCGAGAGCGAATCGAGCGAGACCACCTCGGCCGGGCGCGAATCGACCGAGACAGCCTCGGAAGGAACCTCGCAATGACGCGCGCCGGAGCAGGTCCGATCGCGATCGGCCGCGCCCCCTTGGCGGCGGCCGCGCCGGCACGCCGCGCCGGGCCGCGCCGAGCCATGATCCTGATCGTGGTTCTCGTGGTAATCGCCGCGTTGAGTCTGGCGGCGCTGACCTTCGCGATGCTGATGGTGAGCGAACGCGAGGTGGCTCAGTTGACCGGCCGGCAGGTGCAAGCGCTGGCCTTGGCCGAGTCGGGAATAGAAGCGGCGCGGCTCTACCTGATGGAATACCCCGACGTGCAGTTCGCCGACGGCGCCTGGTACGGCGACGCGGAACGATTCCAGGGCGTTTTGGTGGTCGACGACGAGTTGGCGTGGGGCCGAGGGCGTTTCGCGATCGTCGCCCCGAGCGAGACGGCCGACGCGACGGGCGTCCGTTTTGGCCTGGAGTGCGAATCGGCGAAACTGAACCTGAACACGCTGCTCATCGGCGGCGACGACGACGCGAAGGCCCGGGACCGGCTGCTGGCGATTCCCGGCATGACCGAGGAATTGGCCGACTGCATTCTCGATTGGCTCGACGAGGACGACGAGCCGCGCGAGTTCGGGGCCGAGTCGGAGTATTACACGACGCTCGACCCGCCCTACCGCCCAACGAACGGCCCGATTCGCTGCCTCGAAGAATTGCTGTTCGTCCGCGGCGTGACCGCGGCGCACCTCTACGGCGCCGATCGCAACCGCAACGGGGTGATCGGCGCGGACGAAGCGGGCGCGGTCGTCGTCGACGACGGGCTCGAGCGAGGCTGGTCGGCCTATCTGACCCCGCTGAGCCGCGAAACGCCGCTCAATCGCGACGGCGAGGCGAAGATCGATCTGAATCAGGACGACGCGCAAGCCCTGTTCGACGAATTGGAGGAAGCATTCGGCGAGGAGTGGGCCGCGTTTATCGTCGGCTATCGCCAGCAGCAGGAGATCTACCAGGAACCGAGCGACGAGGCGACCGAAGGGACGAATCAAGACGATACCTCGTCCGGAGGCTCGGGAACGAACTCAAACCGCGACACGCGCGCGAATTCGGGCAGGAACACGAATTCGGGCGATAACATGAGCGTCGTCATTCCCGATTCAGGTTCCGGTGAGAACCGTAATCCCGACCCGACCTCCAATCCGACTTCCGGCCCACCGACGTCGGGACAGGGACCGACGCAGGGCGGACAAAACAATGAAGCCGAGGAGGAGAAAGAGGAGATTGAATATGCCGACCGCGTCTCGGGGCAGCTCGACCTGACGAAGCCGCTGAGCCAGAAACTCGACAGCCCGCTCGACCTGATCGACAAGAGCATCAAGATCCAGTATCAGGGCGACACCAAAAAATGGGTCGTCGTCAAGCCGCTCTTCCCGAAGCAAAGCGAGTCGATGCGCGAGTATCTCGCCAAATTGCTCGATTACGCCGCGACCGACACGAGCGAGACGATCAGCGGACGGATCAACGTCAACCTGGCCCCGGCGGCCGTGCTCGCCTCGGTCCCCGACATCGACGCCGAACTGGCCGAGTCGATCGTCCTGCGCCGGCCGGCCGATCCAACGGCGGTGGCCGACTATCAGCGTCATCCGACATGGTTGCTGGTCGACGAACTGGTTGACGTGGACCAGATGAAGACGTTGCTGGCGTATCTGACCACCGGCGGCAGCGTTTACCGCGTGCAAGCGGTCGGCTTCTTCGACGAGGGAGGCTCGGGCGCTCGGCTCGAAGCCGTCCTCGACGCCAGCCAGTCGCCCCCGCGTAAGCTATCCTTGAAGAACCTGACACCCCTGGGCCGCGGGTTCGATCCGGCCGAACTGGGCGCCGAACCCTAGGAACCGTTTGAGGTTGCGACGATCATGGCACGACGACTCGCCTTGGAACTCACCAGCGTGGAGGCCCGCGCGCTGTTGCTGACGGTGTCGGAAACGCGGGTTCACGTGGAAAAATCGCTTACCCTGCCCCTGGCGGCCGAAACCGAGGGCGCGGACCAGCCCGCGGTGGAACGAAGGGTTGTCGACTTCCTGACCCAAAACGGCATCT
Source organism: Planctomycetaceae bacterium (assembly GCA_003532715.1). Classification (GTDB taxonomy): domain Bacteria; phylum Planctomycetota; class Planctomycetia; order Pirellulales; family Thermoguttaceae; genus UBA11386. The sequence goes on along the minus strand of DOEZ01000700.1, from coordinate 2,270 downwards.
CGCGCGTCGAGACCCTTGCCGTTGTGGGGCGTGCCGACATCGAATTGCGGTTGTTGAGCGTTCCGCCATCGCCCGACAACGAGTTGCCGAACCTGGTCCGTTTTCAGGCCGCCGGAGAGTTCGCCAATCTCGACGCCGACGCGCTGTTGGACTACCTGCCCTTGGATGAGCCGGTCGCCGGACAACCGCGCCGCGTCTTGGCCGCCGTGTTGAAGCCGGGCGTGAAACAGCGGCTCGAAAAAATCTGCCATGATGCGAAGCTGACGCTCAATCACATCGTGCTGCGGTCCGCGGCGTCGGCTTCGCTCCTGCTCCGGCAGAAACCCGAGTTGCGAGACGCTTGCTGCCTGTTGGTCGAGATACTCGGCCGACACGTTGAACTGGCGGCCGTGCGGCACGGGCGGATCGTCTTCTTGCGCCACATGCTGCTTTCGGACAATCCCGAGGACGTTTCGGACGCGGCCGAAAGCCTGTCGTCCGAGATTCGCCGGACGCGCGTCGTCGTGGCCAACCAGGAAAACGTCGAGACGGTCGAGCCCATTGTGTTCGTTCGCGATGACCAACGGCGCGAGGCATTGGCCCAGCGGCTGGGCGACGAACTCGGCGCGCCGGTGTTGCTGATCGACCCGGTGCCCGAGTCGCCGGCGGCGGCCGGGGCGGTTCCCTTCGCGACGGCGAATCGCGATCGGTTCGCGGCCCTTCTCGGCGCGGTGGCCGACGACGCGGCCGGCCGACCGCCCGCGCTCGATTTCATGCACCCACGTCAACCGCCGAAGGCGGCCAGCCGCCGCAACACGTACGCCGCCGGCGCCTTGGCGGCCATTGTGGTGGTGTTCGGAGTTATGGGCTTGAATTGGCTTCAAACGAGCAGTCTTCGGAAGGAGATTCAACAGCACCAAGAGCGTCTCCGCGATCTCGAGCGGCAAGTCAAGGAGGCCGACGAGGTTATCGAGGCGTCCGAGACGGTCGCGGGTTGGTTCGGGAACGAAACGGTCTGGATCGACGAGCTTCGTTGGTTGTCGGAGCAGTTTCCGCCCGCGAAGGACGGCCGGCTCACGAGCCTCATCGCGGTCAGCAACGAACGCCTTCGCCGCATGTCGCTCAAGGGCAACGTCCGGCGCGAAGCCGTCACCGAGCTGGACCGGGGACTCCGCGACGATCGGCACCGAGTGGCCGTCGAGCGGAAGACCGAGGTCGGCACCGACGCGAAATACCCGATTCAGTTCAGTTCCTCCGTGCAAATCCTGTCGCCGTAGCAAGACGTCATGATACTAAAGAATCGTGAAAAGCTCCTGGTTTGGCTGACGCTTTCGCTCTTGGCGGTGGTGTTGCTGCAATACGTCTTTTCGGTGTTTCGCGGGCCGCGCGGCACGTTGAGCAAGCAGTTGGAGAGCGTGACGGCGGCGCTCGAGCGCGACGAAAACCGGCTCAAGAATGCCAAGGCCGCGGCGTCGGCGCTCGAGGAAGCACGCCGGCGGTCGTTGCCCGCCGATCCCGAGCTGGCTCGTTCGCTCTATCAGGACTGGCTGCTCAAGCGGGCCTACGACGCCGATTTCGCGAAACCGGCGATCGAGGCCACCGACAAAACGAAACACAAAGACATCTATCACGCACTGCGATTCACGCTCAACGCCGACGCATCGCTCGCCGGACTCACGCGGTTTCTCCACGATTTCTATGGTGCGGGATACGCCCACCAGATCGTGAGCCTGACGATCACGCCGGACGACCGGAGCGACAAATTGAAGGTGCGGATGATCATCGAGGCGCTGTCGCTGGAGGGGGCGGCGTCGAAGGATCAGCTCGCGAAGGTCGACTCGAAGCGAAAGCTGGCGTCGTTGGACGACTATCGCAAGGCGATCGGCGAGAGGAATCTGTTCGCGGCCTACACGCCGCCCGCGCCGTCGCGTCCGCCGCGGCCCGAAACGCCTCCCAAGCCGAAAACGCCCTCGTTCGATGCCGTGCGACACGTCTACGTGACGGGCGTCACGGCCGGCGAAAAGCCGCAAGTGTGGATCGTCTCGCGTACGACGGACCGCCAGTTCCGACTCTTCGAAGGCGAGGAAGCCCGGATCGAAGGACTGAAATGCCGCATCCTGAAAATCCACCTCGACCGTCGCGAAGTCGAACTCGAAATCGACGGCCGCCGCTACGTCGTCGCACTGGGAGAAAGCCTGCGCGACGCGAAAGAGCAGAAGGACGAGTGAGGGACGGAAAGCCCGGAGCGGCACGACTCACGACAGGGTGGCAACAGGGTGGTTGGCTCACAG
>DOEZ01000449.1 GCA_003532715.1 Planctomycetaceae bacterium | reverse complement strand
CCCTTACGGTCGGGGTTCGGTTTTGGATTTACTCACGAACGCGGCTTGATGACGACCAATTCGTGCTTCTCCGGATCGTAATAGAACTTGTGGCCGTCGGGCAGCATGGGCAGGCGGATCGCGTTGGGCTTGATGATCTCGTTGCGGAACTCGTCCTGAGTCCGCGGGTAGCGGTCGTTCATCGCCTGATAGAGCTGCATGGCCTTCGCCATCTGATCGAGACCGATTCGCTCCCGCATCTGGAAGTAGGTGGCGATCGGGTACGTCACGATGTCGGCGCCGTAGCTGCGGCCTTGACGGCCCATGCCGGGGCCCGCCGCGCTCGCCGTTCCGCCCAGGTCGGCTTCGGTGGCCCACTGGTCGTCGGCCTGCGCGGTCCTCGACGGCGGCTGCACGACCGTCGCGGGCGGCTCGACGGGCGTCACCGGATGCCAAGGATTCGCCGGTTCAGCCGCGGCCTCCGCACTTGGTTCCGGATCCGGCGATGCCGGCGCCTGGGGGTCGACGATCGGCGGTTCCATCGGCACGGGGACGGCCGGCGGCGTCTCGGCCTTCGGCGGTTCCGCTACGGGGGGCACGGCCGCGGGCTGCGGCTCCACCGGACGCGGTTCGGGCTTCGCTTCGAGGCACCCGGCGACGCACAACGCCACGAACAACAATACGAGGGGAATCATTCTCATCGCGATACTCCCATAAAGGTGCGATGCGTGGCTGACACGCATCAGAAAGCTATTTCGGCGCCGCATCCCTGTTCATCAGCGTTCCTCCGTGACGTTTCCGCGAACGGTAACGTGGGGCGATTGCAGCAAATCTTAACGTGAAATTGTCGATCNNTCCGACAAGGCTTGCTGCAATCGCCTCACCCTAACTGTCTACCTATTACGCCGCCTTCTTATTGCCCGAACGTCTTGTCGACCGGAACCCGACTCGGGCGACGCGGATTCCTCAACCGTGAACGACTCGGTCGCGAACCGCCAGTCGGTCATTTGCCGGAGCATGTCTCGCGCCGTCATGTCAAAGCCCAGTGGCGTGAGCGACACGTGGCCGCGTCCCAACACGGTCAAGTCGGTCTCCGTGCCCGAATTGGCCGGTTGATTGAACGTGGCCCAGTAGTAATCGCGTCCCCACGGGTCTTGTCGTTCTTCGTAGGTGTCGCCATAGGGAGTGACATCCATGGGAACGGTGCGGACCTCCGGGGTACCCGCCNNCGCCAGGGCGGCCAGCGGCATATTCAAATTATACAGCCTCGCCCGGTCGTCTTTCTGCGATAAAATCTGCTCGATGACGATTCGGGCCAGCCGAGCGGCCCGGTCGAAGGGAGCCTGTTCGTCGAATTCAAGCGAAACGGCCACACTGGTGATGCCGAAAAAGGCCCCTTCGATTGCCGCGGCGACCGTGCCCGAATAGAGCACGTTGATTCCCGCGTTGAGTCCCCCATTGATGCCGCTGACGACTAGGTCGGGCGCGCGAGGCAAGAGCTTATCGACGGCGATCTTCACGCAGTCGGCCGGGCTTCCCTCGACGGCCCACCCCCACCGCGTTTGGCCATGATAAACCTCCTTGACGATCAAAGGCGTAAGGTACGTGATCGAGTGGGCCACGCCGCTTTGCTCCGTGGCGGGGGCCACCACGTGGACTTCGCCCAAAAGTCGAAGCTGCCGCTCCATGGCCGCCAGTCCGGGGGCGTGAATGCCGTCGTCGTTTGTCAATAAAATGAGCACGTTGGTCTCTTGGTTTGCAGGGGGCCGTGGGTGTCGGGTGGTGTAACCGTTCACAGGTCGTCGTCGACTTATCGGCGACATGGCCCCNNGCGAAAGGCGACTTTGGCGGCCCGTGAACGGTTACCAAGCGGTCGCCGATGGTTTCAGAAACCGCCACCGCCATGATAGTCGTGCCGGCCCGGCGATTCAACGGGTGGGAGCGCAACTCCTTGCCCGACGGGCCGTTGGCGATCTGGCATTCCCGGTGTGGGTGGCCTCGTTTCTGCCCTATCGGGACACAACGCTGCTCCCGCAAAGCGAAAGGCGACTGTCGCCGTGCTGTTTTCATGCATCGGGATACAACACCGGGCGACATGTGTTATGATGAAAGGCCGCTTTGGTTCTCGCCGAACGGCCATTATTTTTCGGGGGCGCGAAGAGGAGAAATCATCTGATGAAACCCCACCGTCCTTCTCGTCGTGATATCCTCAAGGCGGCCGCCGGAGTCGCCGCTCTGGGGCCGTTTGTTTGGATCCGCTCCACCGCGAAAGGCGAGTCGCCGAACGATCGGCTCAACGTGGCCGCGATCGGCACGGGTGTCTACCGCGACATTTGGGGCAACAAGGGTGAATTCGACGGCCGCGGCGCCACGATCGGCCGACATGCGGCCCATCGCGCCAACATGGTCGCCTGCGCCGATGTGAATCTGGCCCACGCGCGTCGGTTTGCCGAACCCTATAATAGCAAGTGCAAAGTCTATCAATACTATCAGGACATCCTTCAGCGCAAGGACGTCGATGCCGTCACGATCGGCACGCCCGACCATTGGCACACCAAGATCGCCGTCGAGGCGATGCGTGCCGGAAAGGACGTCTACTGCGAGAAGCCGCTCACGCTGACGCTCGACGAGGGAAAGCTCTTGTGTAAGGTGGTCAAAGAAACCGGCGCCGTGCTCCAGGTGGGCACCCAGCAGCGAAGCGAGTGCGAACTGCGTTTCCTGAAAGCGGCCGCCCTGTGCCGGACGGGCCGACTCGGTGAGAAGATCAAAGCCATCAGCTCGGTCGGTGGACCCAACTTCGCTAGTGATGGACGAACGGGCCCGTTTCCGACGACCGATCCGCCCAAAGAACTCGATTGGGACTTCTGGCTCGGTCAGGCCCCAAAGGTCCCCTACTGCAAGGAGCGGTGCGATTACGACTTCCGCTGGTGGTTCGACTATTCGGGCGGTCAGGTGACCGATTGGGGCGTGCATCATACCGACATTGCGATGTGGGCCATGGGGCTCGACGACACGGGGCCCGAGCAGATCGAGGGAAAAGGCGAGTTTCTGGGCATCCCCGGCGGCTTCGACGTGGCGAGGTCTTTCGACGTGACCATGCGTTTCGCCGGGGGGCACGAAATCCGATTGCTCAGCGGCGACAACGAGTTGATTCTCGCCGGCGAGCGAGGCCGCATTCGAGTGAATCGCGGCGGGCTCACCGGCAAGCCCATCGAGGAACTGACCGAGAAGGACAACCAGGAACTCGCCGAGGAGATGGACCGGCTCTGCCGAGGCAAGAGGCCGGGCGACCACATGCAGAACTTCTTCGACTGCATCAAAGACCGCTCGCTACCGATCTCCGACGTCTTCAGCCACCATCGCTCGGTCAGCGCGTGCCACCTGGCCAACATCCAACTCCGTCTCGGCCGCAAGCTGCAATGGAACCCTGTCTCCGAACAGTTCATCAACGACGACGAGGCCAACGCCATGCTCGGCCGCGAACAACGCAAGCCGCACGCGATTGAAGCGTAATGTCACCAGCGTGAAACCAGACGCAAAAACATGAGGAACACTGAACTACGCTGATCTACGCTAATCAGTCCAGGAATCAGCGAAGATTAGCGGTAATCAGTGTTCCGACTTTTCGAACAAAGGGAGATAGGGAACACTGATTTCCACTAATTTCCGCTAATCGGTCTGGAGATTAGCGACGATTAGCGGTAATCAGTGTTCCCATTTTTTGAACAAGGATACCCGCGATGACTGCTTTTCCGGATATTGACAAGATCGTTTTCGAAGGGCCCGATTCGACTAACCCGCTGGCCTTTCGGCACTACGACGCGACTGAGACGGTCGAGGGGCGTTCGATGCGAGATCATCTTCGCTTCGGCGTCGCCTACTGGCACACGATGCGAGGCACGGGGGCCGATCCGTTCGGCGCGGCGACCATGATCCGCCCGTGGGAAGGACCGGCTGACACGGTCGAGAACGCCTGCAACCGCGTGCGTGTATTCTTCGAGTTCTGCGAAAAGCTCACCGTGCCGTTCTATTGTTTCCACGACCGCGACGTTGCTCCCGAAGGAACCACTCTGGCCGAGACGAACAGGAATCTCGATGCGGTCGTTCGCGTGTTGGCCGACGAGCAACGGCGGACGGGCGTCGCGCTGCTCTGGGGAACGGCCAATCTGTTCAGCAACCCGCGCTACGTCCACGGTGCGGCGACCAGCCCCAATGCCGACGCCTTCGCCCATGCCGCCGCCCAGGTGAAGAAGGCCTTGGAAGTCACCAAGGAACTCGGCGGGCTGGGCTATACCTTCTGGGGCGGGCGCGAAGGCTATCAGTGCCTTTGGAACACCGACATGAAACGCGAACTCGACCACCTAGCCGCGTTCATGCACATGGCGGTCGATTACGCGAAAACGATCGGCTTCACCGGCCAGTTCTATTTCGAGCCGAAACCGAAAGAGCCGACCAAGCACCAATACGACTTCGACGCCGCCGCTTGCATCAATTTCCTTCGGGCCTATGACCTGGCCGACCACGTCAAACTGAACATTGAAACCAACCACGCCACGCTCGCCGGCCACACGGTCGAACACGAACTCGATTACGCCGGCTCGCAAGGCTTCTTGGGCTCCGTCGACGCCAACGCGGGCGACCTGCTGTTGGGTTGGGACACCGACCAGTTTCCGACCGACGTCTATCTGACGACCAAAATCATGCTCGTGCTGTTGAAATACGGCGGCTTCACGACCGGCGGGCTGAATTTCGACGCCAAGGTCCGACGCGAGAGCTTCGAGCCGATCGATTTGTTTCACGCCCATATCGGCGGCATGGACGCGTTCGCCAAGGGGCTGAAGGTGGCCGCCGCCATCCGGGCCGACGGCCTGATGGATCAAATGGTCGAGGAACGCTACGCCAGTTGGAACTCGGGCATCGGTGCGGAAATCGAAGCCGGACGCCACGGATTCGCCTCGCTCGAACAATACATGCTCGAAAAGGGCGACGTCGCGCCAAACACCAGCGGCCGGCAAGAACTGTTCGAGAACATAGTGAATCGACACATCTTCTAGACAGATTTCACCAGAAAACTCACCACAGAGGCAGGGAGAACACTGAGGAGTGAAGGGGAACCGCGGATGAACGCGGATTGACACGGATATGAGCATTCATCCTTCTTCGTATTCTCCGTGCCTCGGTGTCTCCGTGGTGAAAATAACCTTAATGCAGCCAAACCGGTAACAGCCATGACCGTAATGCTCGGAATCGACATCGGCACGTCGGGAACGAAGACTCTGGCCGTCACGCCCGAGGGACGCATTCTCGCCAGTGCGGCCGAGACCTATCCTTGCCACGTTCCGAAACCCCTTTGGAGCGAGCAGGACCCCGACGACTGGTGGAACGCCACGATCAAGACAGTGCGCCGTGTCGTCAAGCAGGCCAAGCTCAAGCCGGCCGACGTCAAGGCGATCGGCCTGTCGGGCCAAATGCACGGCTCCGTCTTTCTTGACCGAAGCGGCAAGGTCCTCCGCCGTGCGATTCTATGGAACGACCAGCGAACGGCAGCCGAGTGCGACGAAATTGAACGGCTTGCCGGCGGACGCCGCAAGCTGATTGACATGGTCGCCAACCCCGCGATGACCGGCTTCACCGCGCCAAAGATACTCTGGCTGCGCAACCACGAGCCGAAGCTCTTCGAGCGAACCCGCAAGGTGCTTCTGCCAAAGGATGAAATCCGCCGCCGCCTGACCGGCGAGTACGCCACCGAAGTGAGCGACGCCAGCGGCATGCTCCTGTTGGACGTGGCCCGGCGGACCTGGTCGAAACGGCTGCTTGAGGCGTTGGACCTCGACGCCGACCTGCTCGCCCGATGCCACGAGTCGGAAGAAGTTACCGGCCAACTGACCCGTCAGTCGGCCGAATTGCTCGGGCTTTCGACCGACTGCGTCGTTGTCGGCGGGGCAGGGGACTGCGCCGCCGGCGCGGTGGGCAACGGCATTGTCCGCTCGGGCATTCTCAGTACGTCAATCGGCACTTCGGGCGTCGTCTTCGTCCACAGCGACGAGATGAAAGTCGATCCACTGGGCCGCGTCCATACGTTCTGCCACGCCGTGCGCGGCCGATGGCACATGATGGGCGTGACGCTCTCCGCCGGCGGATCTCTACAGTGGTTCCGCAACGAACTGTGCAAGTCCGACTCGGCCGAGGCAAAGCGGGCGGGAATTGACGTATACGACCGTCTGACCGAGGAGGCCGTCGCCGCGCCGACCGGCAGCGATGGCCTGTTCTTCCTGCCTTATCTGTCGGGCGAGCGAACGCCCCACGCCGATCCCGACGCCCGAGGATGCTTTGTCGGCCTGACGCTCGCCCACGCGCGGGCACACCTGGTCCGCGCGATCCTCGAAGGCGTCACCTACTCGCTGGCCGACAGCCTGGCCATCTTTGACGAACTGGGCGTTCCGATCCGCCAGATCCGCGCCTCGGGTGGAGGAGGACGCAGCACGCTTTGGCGACAAATTCAGGCCGATGTGTTCGGCCGCGAAGTCGTTACGATCAACACCGACGAAGGCGCGGCCTTCGGCGTCGCCCTGCTGGCCGCCGTCGGCGCGGGCGAGTTCAAGAGTGTCGAGGAAGCGTGCCGAGCCACGATCCGCGT
>DOEZ01000579.1 GCA_003532715.1 Planctomycetaceae bacterium | reverse complement strand
TCTGGCCCGAGCCGGGCAAGTACACCCTCCGGCTCGAATGCGTCGGCCGCAATCACCTATCCAGCGGCGACCAACTCCGAATCAACTCGGCCCGCCTCCGCGAGCGACGCCCCCGAGTCAAGGAAATCGGCTTTCTGAAGGATCACGATTGGCGATCGAATCCGATTTTGATCGACAAGAACACCAAGCCGTTGAAGTAGCGGAAAACGCTACTTCTGTTCGGACGAGAATGTAGGGTGCGTCGTGACGCACCAAGGGAAAAAGCTTTCATCACTGATTACCCGGCTGCGTGCGCGGGCGGCGTCAAAGCTCCGGCCCGAAGGGCCGAAACTCCATAGCCAAGGGCAACGCCCTTGGTAGGCGGCAACCACAATCAACGATCGCACTGAAAGGGCCGGACTCTTCCGGTCTTGCCCTTTCAGGGCGTTGGCGATTACGGCCGCTCGATCACTCACCTGTGAACAAACTCGATTAGTGGATGGAGCTGTTTCATCACATCTGCCACCGTTTCGACCAAGGCTTCGGCCGATCCTTGCGACAACTCCAGAACGGCATTTCTTTCGAGGTGCTTCCTAACACTGAAGTCTAGCAGAGGGATCTGTGCCAGCAGCATTTCGAGGTAGTCAAATCCGCGTGTTCCCAATGCGGTATCAGCTAGGCCATAGGATCCTTTCCGTGGATCGTCACGATCACCCACATCGAACTGTGCTATCTTGTGAGGCTTGTATAGCATCGCCTGCTTGTGCTCTTTCTCTTGGACCAAAATGTAGAATGGTCTCGGAAGCTGTGTGACGATCTTCCTAAACGTCTGTCGGTCCTCTCCGATTCTCTTGTTAAGCTTCTTGACTAGGGCCTTCATTTCAATGTTCACGAATACTTCGAGTCCATCAGCACCCAGTGACAAGGATTGGTGGGCAACCTTCTTGAGGTCTTTGGGGCCAAGGGCGACCCAACAATGGTCGTCACGGAGTTTCAGGGTTCCTGGGAGACAATGCGTGTAGAACGGAATGGGGAGCTCGCAAAGCCGGTCCCGCACTTTCTCGCCGAACGCCCGCATGCTCTTGCTGATCCACTGTCTTGTGTCATCACTGCGATTGTCGAGCCGGGCGGCAAAATGGTCGAACATCTCCGGCTTGATGCCTATGTAATCTGCCATACCGATCCACTCCAAATATCGTGTGAATTGTCCGATTATCCACGTGTCCTTCTCTGACAACATGTTTCCACTGTCCTGCGACACCACCTCCATGAAGAAGCGATGAATGTCGGCCCATGTGCGCTCTTCACGTTGCGGCTTGTGTCCCTTGTCGGGCAAGAGCCTAGCATAGTGCTTTGCCATCTGGTCTTCATGGAGACGGCCAACGACCTTGCTTTCGATGAGTACCACGAAATCACTCCCGTAGATCCATGCATCCGGGAGACTGTCCCCGTCGATTGATTGAGGATCAGAAGATGACGAATGATTTTCGGTCTTCTTGAGTGGCACGAGACCAAGGAGCATGCGGTGCCGCTTGTTTTCGATGCGTCCTTGACGAATAGATGCCCTCTGCAACTCGTACAGAACCGGCTTCGTTGCCGTGAGCCCGAGCCATTTCAAGAACCGGATCGCCACCACGGAATTGCAGAACTGGAGAGTGTTGATGAGTGCCTTGGTGGTGTTGTTCTCCAGTTGCCTTTCATGATCCTGAACGGTTGGATGGGCACCACCATAGAAGTAAAATATGTTGTGGTGAAAATCGGCCACTGTCTTCTCCGGAAAACCGCAGTGGATGCACGCGCTGAAATCAGAACAACCCTACTGAAGTCTAGCAAACAGAAGTCCAAGACAGAAGCCCAAGCACGAGTGGGGCGCGTCGCGACGCACCAAGGGCGCACCAATCGCTCGATGGTGCATCCAGACGCGTTCTACGGCTCTCGGGCGCCGCACCGTACCAAGCCCACACGCACCCCACGGCTGCCCTCCCGACGCCCCCAAGACCCATCCTTCCGATTGTAGCGGTCAATCGGCATGAATCGTCCAATCCGCCTGTAGCGAGACTGCCGAATGCCCGGGGCGGCTCGAATCGCTTGTAACGGCTGTTTCGCCCCGTCGTTGGTTTGGATCATGCCGCCAAGTGCTTTTGTTATGCTTGTGCGTCTCGCAAGGCCGATCCATCTACAACAGTGGCCGAGATCCGGCACGGAATCGGGTCGTCGGACAATCCACCAAACAAGGACGGATCGGACCGGGCGGTCTTCCACGCGGGGCAACGTGCCCGGCGTGGCCCCCCATGGGCAACGCCTCCGATCGGAAGCACACGGAAGTCCAAGATGGATCGAACGCGACGCACGTCAATCGCCCGTTGGGCAGTGCCGGCGACGGTCATGATGCTGGCCGCCGCGGCATGGATCGGCTATCGAACCGACGGCAACCCCCGCCTCGAAAAGGCCGACGCGAACATCGTATCGCAACATCCGGCTACAGCATCCGATCCGGCGCGGCCCGGCCTCTTGCCCCAAGCCGAAATGGCCGCCGGCGCGATTCGGCTGAGCCCGTTTGACGGAGAGCCCGCCCGAGCCAGAATGACGCACCGGTCGGACTCTCCCACAACGTCCTCTCCGACAATGTCGCACACGGCCGAGCGTTTCTTTGTCTCGTCCGCAACTCCGGGCAAGGCCCAACCGACCGCCGGCTTCGAGGCTTTCCAGAATGGTCCGGCCTTGGGCCCGGCCCTGAATCCTTCAACGAGCACGCCAAACGTCGCGGAATCGACACGAACCGACGTTGGCCAGTACGAGACAGAAGCCCTTTCGCCCGCGATGTCGCCCGCGATGTCGCCCGCGCAAACCGCTATCCACCCAAACGCTTCCCCCTTTCCTTCGTTTGGTCAAGAAAACAATTTCGGGGCCGACAATTCGAGAGAACCAGAAGCGACCGTCCAATCCACGCCCTTTGAGCCGGGGGCCCGATCATCGCAACTCGAACAAATCGCCCGACAAGCCGACAGCCACACCCGTCGTGGATTTGAGCTGGCCAGCCTTAAGGCCCACCATTCGGCACGGGCTGAATTTATTCGAGCGTTGCGAGTCGTGGCCCAAGGGCTCGACGGCGAGTACTCCACCCAGGTTCACAGCCGCGCGCTCTCGGCCGGCCTCGCGGCCCTCGACGAGGCCGACGACTTCGTCCCCGTCGGCGCCGGGCTCGAAGGCGACCTCGACCTGAAGGCGATCATCACCGGACACGTGACGCCCGAACTGAAGCTCGCCGACCATCGCGCCCTGACGCCGCTTCGCGCCGTCCAAGCCTACATGGAGTACGCTCGCGAGCAACTGGCGATCGCCTCGGGCAACGAAGTGGCCGGATCGATGGCGCTCCATGCGCTGGGCAAGCTCCATCGTTCGCTGGCCGAGCAACAAAGCACGAGCCGGCCAACCGTCGCCACCAAGGCCCTCGTGTACCTGCAAGCCTCAATTCAGGTCTGCCCGGAAAACCACCTGGCGTTCAACGACCTGGGCGTCTTGCTGACCCACGGCAGCCGGTACGGCGAAGCGGCGGCGGCCTTCGAGCGGAGCCTGGCGATTCGCC
>DOEZ01000025.1 GCA_003532715.1 Planctomycetaceae bacterium | reverse complement strand
TGTCGCTGTAGCTGATCAACTTGGGTTAGCGTCTCCCGTGGCCAGTCGGCAGCCGTCCGAGGAGAAGGCGAGACATACGGTGCGCCAGCCACCCCAAGTTCTCAACACGGCAAGCACAGTCCACCGATCCGTGTCGATCACCTTTGTCTTGCCCTCCTCTCCGCCAGCGCAGGCCAACAGAGCGCCGTTTGGCGAGAATAGGACCGCATCAACGCCATGGTTGTCAAAACACGAGAGCTTCCGCACGGGCTTCTCCCTGCCGATTTCAACCTGTTCGATTGCACCCTTGTCGGTACCGAAGACCAAGAATCGCCCATCCGGCGAAAAATCCATGCACGACACGTGGTCGGGAACATGAAGCTGTTCGAGCACTTGCTCACCGGCAACGTCCCATATCTCCAATCTTCCCTCGCAGGTAGCGTAGGCCAGTCGATCTCGCGTGGAAGAGACGGCTAGACAGCAGATACGGCCTTCGTTAGGACGGTCCAGATCAACGACCAACCGTTCCGTCGGGATGTCAAACGCCCGGAGACGCTCATTGGAATAGACAAACCAACGACCGTCGCGCGAGAACACGGCACGATGAAGCTGGATGGTGTCGTTCCATTGCAGCCGTTGCTTGGGTTTCTGGGCCGCCAAGTCCCAGATTTGGAGAACGATCGTGTCGTCCGAACGGGAAAAATCGGACAGATACGATGATGCCATCACGACCGCCGGGTCTCCATGACATTGCACGGCGGCTTTCTGCATGCCGTTGTTGGCACGTTCCTTCTCGCACTTGCCCAACGTGCGGCCAGTGGCCGCACCCCAAAGTCGAACATTCTTGTCCAAGCCGCCGACCGTGGCAAGAACCTCACCGTCAGGCGAAAACGCGATCGATTGAAGAAAAAATCGCACCGCCCGAAACCTAGCGATCGGCTGTTCCTCGCCGAAGCAAAGCAGCGCGAATCCGCAAGCTACTAGACCGGCGGCAGCAAGCAAGACGCTCGCGGCAACATAATTCGCACGACGACTCGGGAACTCGGTCATCCGAGCAGAAACCGAGATCGCGATCCCGCCGACCACCGCGAAAAATGCCCATGGCCAAAGGAAACCGATACAAAACCACTGGATGTCGCTGGCACCCCCCAACGCCATGGTTCCGTTCAGATGGCCGAACCAAATGGCCAGAAGGCACATCTCATAGTTGACCGCCGCGATCCACTTGGAATCGCCAAGAAATAGGAAAAAAACGCCGACCGAGAACGTGGCCAATACGACGAGCGTCCAGTGGCCGAGCCATCCCGAGGCAACACCATGGTATCCGAAGAAGAAAGCGACGATTCCAATGGCCGCCGCCCAAGAAACTCCTTTTCCGAATGCCCTCGAAGAACTCATGGCTGGCAATCCACGAAAAAGTCGTAAATGTAGCTGTTACTCTCTTCTTCCGACAAGTATTCAGGCGGCTACGTTCCCGGTTTCTCCGCCGCCATCGCCAGCGCCGCCAGATACGGGATCTGCTTGCCGCCTAGCGCGGCCAGGACGGTGCCGCCGGCCGTAAAGCTGCACGCCACCCACTCTTCCTTGCCGTACTTTTCGAGCGCCTTGCCGCCTTCGCCGCCGCCGACGTAGACGCGCAGGCCGGCGTCGGTCATCCGTTTGAGCTCGGGGACGAACTTCTTCGTGCCCGCCTCGAACCGCTCATCCTCGAACATGCCGAACACGCCGTTGTGGAACACGACGGCCGGTTCGGCCGCGCCTTTTTCCTCGGCGATGAACTTCGCGACGGCCGCGGCGTAGACTTCGCTCGACTTGGGGCCGACGTCGAATTGCTGGCGGCCCGGGCCAACCTGGTCCGAGACCTGGCCGTCTTCCAACACGAAATCGACCGGCATGGTGAATTCGATCCCCTTGGCCTTCGCGTCGGTGAGCATCTTTTTGGCCTGCTCGATGCGCTCGGGCGGGATGTAGTACGCCTCGGCCTTGTTCGCCGGATCCTCGCTCATGCCCAGGTCGAAGTCGCCCCCGGCGAGCTGCGCGGCGGCCTTCTTCAATGCCATGGCGACCGAGCCGGCGGCGAGCACGCGGCGGACCGTGCCGCGAGCGATCATCGACTCGAGGTTGTTGAGCTTGTCGATCTTCAGCCCGCTGAAGATGATCATCTTGGCCTTCAGGCAATCGCCCAGCGGCCCGTCGAATTGCGAAGCGACGTAATCGCCCAGGGCGACGCGCTGCATCGTGGCGGGCACGACGCAGGTGGACGTGTCGAGATTGCCGGCCGAAAACGCCTCGCTGACGTAGACCTTGGCGACTTTTTCGGCCATTTCGTTGGCCAGCGTGGCCAGCGGGCCGGCCAGCCCGTCGACGTCGGCCGGCTTGGCCTTCCACAGCACTCGCTCGATGTTGTACTTGCGGGTGTTTTGCAGGACGATGACGCTGCCCGGCGCGGCCGCCTTGATGGCCGCGGGGACGTTGTCGGTGACGGTGTTCGTCTCGGGATTGAGCCAATCCTCGATGAACGTGACCTCGCAGCCAAGAATCTCGCCGATTCGCTTCGCTACCTTGTCGAGCGATTTTTCGGGCTCGCGGCCGATGTGTCCGAAGATGATCTGAATCCAGCCCTTCTTGCGGCCGTATTCGAGCGTTTCCTTCATCGAGCGGAGTCGAATGTCACCCTCGCCGATTTCCTTGCCCGGCTTGGCGTCGACGTCGCCGCGAACGAGCACGGGCGTTCCGCTGGGCACGTCGGCCAGCGAGGCCAACCGTGGCGAGGCGGCGACGCATTGTTCGAGACTCAGCGTGGGGGCGGTCGGATCGCCGCCCAACAGCTTGCGGCACCAGGCCGCCATGGCTTCGGTTGTGATCGGCATGATTCTTCTCCGTATGTGAAATTGAGAAATGGGGCTTGTTCTGAAAGCGTGGCCCCCGCCATCGTCGCCAAAGTCGCCTTTCGCTCCGCGAAAGTAGCGAAGGCGTTTCCGCCACTTTCGCGGATCGAAAGGCGACGGACGCGGTT
Source organism: Planctomycetaceae bacterium (assembly GCA_003532715.1). Classification (GTDB taxonomy): domain Bacteria; phylum Planctomycetota; class Planctomycetia; order Pirellulales; family Thermoguttaceae; genus UBA11386. The sequence continues at coordinate 2,870 of DOEZ01000025.1, read as the reverse complement.
GGCGAACGGTTACGTGCCGGAACTCGGAGGGACCAAGCCAAGTAGGATAACAAACGCCGGGCCAAACGACCAGGAGTCCCGGAGATGCGCCAACGTCGGCCCTGTCCCACTGAAGTTAGGTAGTTTTCGTGGGCTGTAAGTGCTTGCTGGTGAGCGGTTTATGGACGGATCGGCTCCCGTAAGTGAAATGGCTCAGAAGATGGGCGTGTTCCATTGTTGTGCATGGGGGAGATGGGGGTTGGGGGCGCGGGGCGAGGACCAAGGGGATGGGGTTGGGAGAGGCGGAGGTTGTGGTTCAGGACGAATAGCCGGACAGCAGATGGCTTGCCTAGCGGGGGGCCGTCAGGCCCGGGAGGCTTTGGTTGGTTGCAGCGAGAGGACCGAGTCAGATGAATCGGACACATCGTCAAGCGAACCTCGCTCGGGCCGCGATGTTGATGAACCGCGCCGTTTCGAATACACTGGGCGTCGGCAGATTCTTGAAGCGGGAGTGGAATCGCGAGGGGGAGTAGAAGGAGGGGAACGGACTGCAATGACCACTCGCTGGGGTGAGACATATTGACGCGTACATCGAGGCAGCAAAGAGAGCCTTTAGGCGGGATTACGGCCTGATGGCCAAGATCATTCGGCAGGCGTTGGCTCGGGCCTGCCAATAGTCTCAAGCTGCTGGAGAATCCGCTGCCGGGTTTCCGATTGCAACGGAGGCAACCCTTCAATCACGCTATCACGCTCGATCACGTCTAAAATCTGCGCACGTCGCTGGGCGTCGTCATGCAGCGACGGACAGGCGTCTTTCAGCGGTAGTCCTTTTCCAGGGGGTACCATATACTTTATTATACCACGCGGTCACTGGCGTCACAACAGCGTAAGTCGCTGTAGGGCTATGGCGGCTAAGGCCAAGGGAGTGACATTTGGATACATTGACGCCACGAACGCGTCGCGCAGTGGGCCTGAAACGACCGGTGGACAAACACCAGTAGGTCACCCGAGAATTTCCGGGAGAATAGGCGGGGCGATTCCAGGCACCCATAGGCATTCTTCCCTCCACGGCTCGATTGATTCCGACCGCTTGATTCTTCGGCCGGTGTGCAGTGCGGACAATCCGTCGCCTCGGGGCCATGCCATCGAGACCTCGTTCCCAATGAACGACAAACGTTGTGCCAAGAGTCTTGACTGGGTAGAATCGTGGGTGTCTTGAACTTGTCGTGTTGAACTTGTCGTAAAAAGTGGTAGTTCTTTACGGGTCAGTTAAGTCAGAATGGAGGCAGAGTAATGCTTGATGAACCGCCAGCCGAAGACCAACCGCAGACCAACCCTTCTGGGGACGGATATTGGGATGAGACGCTCTTACTGCTCACCCAACGGATCGAGCAGGACCCCACCAATGCCGCTTCATGGAGCCATCGTGGCGTTCTGCTAAAGCATCTTGGCGACTATAAGGGAGCCGCACGCGACTTCAAGGAATCACTTCGGCTTGACCCGAATTCCCTGTACACTCTACGGTGGCGAGGAGACCTCTACACAAAAATGGGCCAACACTCAGAGGCGATGGCCATGTACAACAAGGCCATTGCCTTAGCGCCAGAAGATGCCAAAGGCTATTTTCGTCGTGGGGAAGGCTATCACGAACAAGAGCTATACGACGAGGCAATCGCCGATTTTACGAGGGCAATTGACTTGGATCCAGCCCAGCCACTGCCATATCTCTCTCGTGCTGAATCTCGTGACGAGATCAAGGATTATGATGGCGCACTGTCCGATTTCGAGACCTTCTTTCGGCTCGAACGAGAATGTGACGAGTTGATCGCCGAGGCACACGCATTGAGAGCGCATACTTACATGGAACTCGAAATGTATCAAGAAGCTGTCGCGGATTTTAGCGCGAAACTTGAGTTCACACCCCACGATGCGGAAATCATACTCATGCGAGGCAGGGCATACTTGCGGGCTGGAAATCGCGAGAAAGCCTTAGAGGATCGTGCTAGTGCATTGGCCATCGATCCGAACATATTGAAGGTGTCCTAGAGCAGCGACCTTCTTTCGACTCTTGGGCATAACCTTGGTGGGGAGTACCATGGCACGTCACCGAAGAATAGCTAGTGCCTTGCATAATTTCCTTGGCACATACACTAGCCGGTACTCCGACTACGACGGCTATTGGCTGTTTGGCATGGCAGTTGACACCATCGATGACCTTGACATTGATCTTCTGCATGCCGGAGATAGCAGCATCGGAGCCACGCCAGATGCCTTTGTCGTACGGCTCGCAACGGAGAGGTTTGCCGACCAAATCGAAAAGGCGGGCCTATCTATCTCGTGCCTGCGCGAAGCTCGACTGAGCATTACGAAGTCGCCGGTTGTGACTCGTGGGGTGGTGAACGGCCACGTATGCGTCGGCAACGACATCCGATTTGCCGTGAGAGCAATTTTGGACCTCGGCAAGACTCACGAAACGGCAACATCCGTGTTCGTTGCGCCGCACAATCCCCGCACGGAATTCCGAAGCACCCGACACAAGCGACCGTCAGGACCGCAGGGCGGCACTGTCGACCGGAGAGAAGACTGAGTGCCACTGGCGGAGCCAGTGGCACTCTATGCCGTGAACCGAACCATACCCTTTCAGCGCATTTGTTATTGTCACAACGGTTTGCGGACCAAGGTTCATGACATTGTGGCGTCACGCATTGACGAGACGCGACCTCGATAGTGAAAACACGAGCCAGGAGGTGACCAAACACGAATCGGATGGCACGGCCCGACTCCGAAGGAGTGAAAGCAATCAGCCGGAGGTAAGCGAAGCGCCACCTCCGGGAATGGTGAAAAAAGGACGCCGACCCCGGAGGGGTCGCAGAGCGAGCCAACGCACGATC
>DOEZ01000175.1 GCA_003532715.1 Planctomycetaceae bacterium | reverse complement strand
GAGTTCCTCGGAGTACGTTTGGGTTGTTGAACAGGCGCAGGGGAGTCCGCAAGCCAACTGGTCAAGCTGTCTAGTTTGACTGTGTACTGGTCCTGATTGGATGTAAGTTACTGTGCAAAAGGTTGTTCCGTCGAATGGACTCAACGGAAAGGACCAAGTCATGGAACGACGATTTGTGGTGCGTTACGAGGAGTTGATGGCGGAGGCGGAGGTGAAGCCCGAGTCTCTCGATGGCGTGCTCAAGCGGCTTGACAAATTCGTGATACCGTTCGCGGCGATCCTGAAACACGACGCCCAACGGCAACACGCGGCGGAATACCTCGTCGGACTGGTTTCCAATATCAAACGTAAGAACATCGAATCCATCGCCTATCTTCACGAAAACGATCGGCCGCCGTTGCAAAAGTCTATCGGACAGAAACACTGGGATTGGACACCCATGATCGACGAAATGGTCCGGCAAGTCGGATTATCGCTGGGTCGAGCCGACGGCGTGTTGGCCATCGACCCCTCCGGTGTACTCAAACAAGGCAAGGCGTCGGTTGGCGCGGCGCGGCAATGGTGCGGACGCGCGGGCAAGGTGGACAACTGCCAGGTCGGCGTCTACATGGCCTACGTCGCGCGCGACAAGCAGGCGCTGGTCGTGTTGGGCAATCCGCTGATGGCGGGAGTCATGTTGTGGCTGGCCAACCGGCGCGATAGCATGGGGTCGTATCGCAACAAATGGTGGACCAACGTCCTCGGCGTGGTCGGCTTTCTCGTCGTTTTGGGAATGGCCGTTTTCGTGGCTTACCAGATTTACGATAGGCTCTGGTAGGTTCGCCTTGTTGACGGTCCCAGCAGCACACCCCAGTTGATCAGCTAGCTTCTTCTGCTGATAAACTGCTAAACGGTTTCCCTTGGTCGGAAACACCTTGAAGGCGTGGCACGGCTCGCGGATGGTCCTCGTGAGGATTTTGAGATCGCCCCGGCTTGGATCGTCGCCGGCCAGATTGTCGGTCGATTCGTGAATCCGGCGGATGAGGTCGTCGACCCGATGCCGCGGATGGAGGAGACGGTGAGCCGTTTCCCCCGGATCGTCCGACTCGCCCGGTCCGTTGTCCGATTCGTTTTGCTGGTCAGGAGGGCTCGCGGCTGGGGGGCTTGGTTCGTTTGAGGGATGCGCCCCGCGCAAAGTTTCCGGTTTCCGATCCGCCGTTTTCCGCGATGCCCGACTCATGCCTGTGCCTCTTCATTGGAATCCACACCCCAGGTCTTATTATACTCGGAGGCATTTCAAAATCTCAAAATGTGGGTTAATCGCTCCCGGTTACGAGGAATCCCTGAATGCCGGGCCGGCCCGAACAAGCCTCGATTGTCCGTCAACCACTGGCCTCGAACGGGGCCTGCCGCTGTTGGATGCGGAAAATGCCGGTTTTCGGGCAGGGACCGCACTGCTTGCGACGGTTGGGTTCCTGGCGTTACCCATGGCTTCGACGGACTGATTCACATGCGTCTGGCCGACCGGCAGGATGGTTTCGCCATTGAAAAGACTACCTGCCGTGGAAGAGCATTTCTCGGTGAGGACGTGATACGGTATACTGGGTTCATGGGACGAACACGATCCAAGACTGTCGCCGCGCGTTATGGAAAGCGGTACAACGTCGGAGCCTATGAGCAACCGTTCAGTGGCGTTGGGATGGAGTTCGAGCCGCTGGGAGCCTCGACGATCGATACGGGGTTCGTCCTTCATGAGACGGGTTATTGGCCCACGGCCCATGCTTGGAACTTCCCAAAGGTCTTCAGCCCGTTCTGGAGGGTCTACTACGACTACGCAAGGGCGCACGGCGTCCAGTTCGGCAACGAGCGGACGCTGCTGGGGCCGGATCGCGTGCTGATCATACCGAACCATCAGCGTTTCGACTGCTTCGGGGACGTGCCCGTCCCAAAACTCTGGTTTGGTTTTTCCTGTAAGCAGAACGTCGAGCCCGCTCAGCGCATGCCGATCATCGTTCCGGTCAACGACATCATCCTCGCCTACGTCACGGAGTTTCCGTCGTTGTTTCGCGGCCGAAGTCCGAGTCGGCGTGAGAACATTCGTCGTCTGAGCCTGTCTTTTCTGATGTACATTCTGAATCAGCCTCAGATCCGCTGGCAGGAGTCGTTGCCGGAGGTCATTTCCGCCGCCGTCGCCGCGATCAACGCGCGGCCCGCCGATCCTTGGGCGAATCCGGTTTTGGCCAAGCAGGCCGCAATGAGCACCGACGGATTCATACGTGCTTTTCGACAGTGGTTGCACACGACGCCGGCCCAATATGTGCGGCAAGTGCGAATACGCGAGGCGTGCCGGATACTCTGCGAGGGCGACGATTCGATCGAACGCATCGCCGCAGGACTCGGCTTCGCGGACCGTTTTCATTTTAGCCGCGTCTTCAAGCGGCTTACCGGCGTCACGCCCGTCCTATACCGGAAGCGGCACAAGCCGTAACTGCACTCGAGCGGTGATATCGGTCACCCACGGCCGCCTGCTGGTGACGGCTGGTAATGTCGGAATTAGATATAGATTGTCGGCTCGCGCGCATGGACCGCGCCCGGTCCGAGAGGGTAGAAAACAATCACGTCGACATCGGTTCAGAATTGCCGAGAACCGTTCCGCCGCCGGGACGAGAAGGGGAAATCGGGGCAACACACGAGGAACCGGGAGTTTCGACGTGTCCAAGGCAAGCACAAAGATCGAGCGAGTCATTGCCGCGCTCAACCACGAGGAGGGCGACCGCGTCCCCGTCGCCGAGTTCTTCTGGACCAGCTTTGTCCGGCGCTGCAAGGCCGAGTTGGGGGTCGGCGACGATTTTGATCCTTACTGCTTCTGGGATCTCGATCTGGTCGTGATCTCTCCCAACATGGATCCCCACATCACGGGAATCGAGGTCCTGGAAGACACGGCCGACTACAAGCTGATGCGGACCGGCTTCGGCGCGACGGTGGAGCGGAAGCGCGGCTATCCGATGCCACACTATATCTCGTTCGAAACCGACACATTCGAACGGATGGAAGCGCTTCGGTTCGACGATCCACGCGATCCCCGCCGCTATCACGAGGCGATCGACGATCAGATCAACGGAATCGGCGACGAGGTGAATCTTGGGTTGCCGTCGTTTGTCGACCGGGTCGATGCCTATTCGGACGATTTTTGCGTCTTCGGCAGCGTGTGTGAGATACAAGAGTCCCTTTGGCGGATCATTGGCGCGGAGAACGTCTACTATAAGCTGGCCGAGGATCCCGAGCGGCTGGCGGAGTTTGTGGCTCGGTTGGGCGATTTTCTCGTGGGCATCGTCGAAGGTCAAATCGAGGCGGCTCGCGGCAAGTTGAGCGGCATCTACGTCTGGGGCGACGTCGCCTCGACCCGGGAAATGCTGATCTCGCCGAAGATGTGGCGAAGGCTGCACAAGCCGCAACTGAAACGCCTCTGCGACCGGATTCATCAAGCCGGACTGAAAGTGATCTACCACGGCTGCGGCAACGCCCTGCCGATCTTCGAGGATCTGATCGAGGTCGGCGTCGACGGATATAATCCGTTGGAGGCCAAGGCGGGTCTCGACGTCGTGGAACTGAAGCGACAATTCGGCGGACGTCTGGCGATGGTTGGCAACATCAACGTGCAGGTGCTCGCCACCAACGACCGCGAGCGCGTGCGAATCGAAGTGCTGCGAAAGCTTAATGCGGCCAAGGGGGGCGGCTACATTCTCCAATCGGATCACTCCGTTCCCGATAGCGTCGATCCGCACAACTACGACTACATGGTGCGGCTCGCGCACGAGTATGGCGGCTTTCCGCTGAAATTGGGTGATTGCGACATCGACGTGGAATGCGTGGCGCGGCGACTCCCGCGACGGCACGTCGGGAAGCAACCATCGCGCGCCCGGTTGTTGGGTATGGAATGAGGTGTCGTCTGGATGGACAATCGAGAATCACAAACCGAGAGTTAAGAACAAGAAACCACTCTCTCGCACTTCTGAAACCCGCGATCGTGCTCGCGGCACGGGGGTTCATCAACTTGCCGTTTTTTTAATCTCTTTGGTCTTTTTGCGAGGAATATCGCCATGAATCCACTATCTAGAATCGCATTGGGCTTCTTGCTCGCCGCGCTGGCGTCGGCCATGCCGGTGCAAGGCGCGGCCATTTACTGGGACGGGGGTCCCTTCGGCACGGGCACCGATTTCAATGACCCAGAGAATTGGGATCCGGATGGGTTCCCGGGAACCGCGGATTCGGCGACGGTCCAAAACGGCGGCACGGCGATCATCTCGGCCGACCCGCCCAACGCGATTGACTACTTCTATCTGGCCAGGAATAGCGACACGCGAGGGCACGTCGAACATACGGGCGGAACGTTGACCATTAACCGGGATTTTCACGTGAGCTCTTTGCAGCGTTGTGTGAGCACGTACTACCAGTCGGGTGGCAAGATCGTCCAGTCGCCGACCAATACCGTCTATATGCGCATCGGCGGATCCGATTTTTCGTATGGCTATTACGATCTCTCCGGGGGAGAACTCCAGGCGCAGGGGCTAATGGTCGGCGCGGGAACCGGCTCGGGAAGCAACAACGAGAGCCTGGGAATGCTTCATCAAACGGGCGGCAGCGTGACCGTAACATGCTCACTGGCCACTTACTCCGCGATAGGGAATTCGGGAGCCGCCATGGGCGTTTACAATCTCACGGGCGGAACATTCACTCAGTTGGCCGGCCACTTCCGAGTCGGCGGCGGCGGTTCGCTCGCCCCGAACGGTCAACTCAATGTCAGCGGAACCGGCCAATTCGATCTGAAACAAGAGTATATGTACGTGGCCGTCCACGCCACCAGTCATGGTTCCCTGAATTTGGGGCCCGGCGGCTCCGTTACAGTGCCGTACATTATGCCCGGCGCGGGCACGGCGCGAGTCAATTTTCACGGTGGGACATTGCGGGCCAACAGCGATCAGGCTGATTTCGTGCGACTGGATGCCCATGTCTATGGCGGTGGCGCGAAGATCGACACGGCCGGTTACGACGTGACGATAGCGAAGAACCTGTTGGCGCCGACCGATCACGGCGTCGACTCCATCGCGGTTGACTACGGAGGGGACGCCTATGTGGGGCCCCCCGCCGTCCGGATTACCGGCGGGACTGGTTCCGGCGCCACGGCCATTGCAAACGTCTCCGAGGGCGTCGTGACCGGG
>DOEZ01000733.1 GCA_003532715.1 Planctomycetaceae bacterium | reverse complement strand
CCATTTCACGCTGAACCAAGACACTGTCAACTCTTGGATCATAAGGACCCATCGGTCCATTCTTCCGTGTGAGTGCCTTAAGGTTAGCCAGTGTAGGCAAGTCATAGCGTTTCTGAAAGGCAATAGCTTCTGGCTGACCTTTTGATAAATCACGAACTAACGCATCGACATTAAAATAAGTCTTCCTCCGCAAACGGATTTCTATGACTTCCATCCCGTTTAATTCATGGATCTTTGGATCGCCATCAAAAAGGGTCTCGTTGAATTGACATAATTGCAGTCTGAATACCGAGAGTGAACCTTTTACACTGCACACTGCCAGACGAAGTCTGTCTGTCAATCCGGATTCCACTTGGGCAAGAGTAAAACACTGCTGATGATTGATGCTCTCATTCTGAATGGGTCTTGAACCAATAGATGAAGGAGTGACTTTCAGCAAAGACGGATTGAAATTAACGTGACCCGATATCGAAAGGAGAGTAAACTTCTCTCGGTGCTCAATTCGGCTGACGTGCGAATTGGCGACATGAGGCTCTTCACTTTCTTGCTGAATTATTGGAAAGTCGCCTTGTTGATATACATCCCCAATGACAAAATTAGCTGCTTCTCCGACGATCCCGGTGTTATGCCGATAATCTGGACTTCCGCTAGATACGGTTAGCCGGAAGGCAGGGCTTGTTAACAACGCACCTAAGAAACATGCTAGCGAGAGAGTATGATGATATAGCAAGGGAGTTCCTCCGTTCTGGTCGTGGCGGGCTTGTACCATCGCTGGTGATTATATTGGTCGCCGGTCAGGCTGTCCAGATATCGGCCCGTGAAGCCGAAGACGCAATCCACCGCGCCGGTTTCGGCCGCTTTTTCGCCGAATGCGCGGTAGGTTATGTGGTTTTCGACGATCCACTCGTCATCGGCCGGGTTGCCGGGCGTGCCGTTGTCGTCGAGGACCACGATATCCCGGACGCTGTTTTGATGGTCGGTCAGGGTCCAGGCCACGTCCTCGGGCCCGCCGTCGTCGACCGTTTCATCGGCCAGCAGCATATCCACCGCCGGGCCCCACAAATACCTATGCGTCGGCGTGCCGTTCTCGTCGAGTTGAAGCACGATTTGGCCTGAATCGGTGCTTGGATCGGCACCGAAGGGGATGGTTCCCTTATTGCTCGTGGAAGCATCGCCCAACGCCCAGTTGGTCGAGCCGTCGTGGTCGTAGACAAAATACTCGGTCGCGGGCGAGTGCGTCGTGCCCGCGCCGTCGGCGTCCACCCTCCTCACGACAAGCCGGTTCAGGTCGTCATAGCCAACCGACGGTCCGTGTGCTGTGGTCCATCACGTCGTTGGCGAAACCAACGTAACTGGTTCACTGTCATCTACAAGCGAAAACGCTACGTCTGGGGTGAACTCGGCATCATCCGGTATGTTGACTACAGGGATCTGATTTCTGCAGGAAGAATAGAAGGTTGCCAAGTTGGAACCACACCACGGGCAATAGCGGATGCTTGTGAGAACTCGGGAGCATACGGCGATATGCTCTGTTCCAAGCATGTGATATGCGTCACTTGCACTTAGAGCTCGAAAAGACAATTGAAAGAAGAGCCCTAAAGTCTTCTGTTGAAAGGGTATAATTGCCATGCCGCGTTCTTTGCGACGGCACAGAAAGTCTGCAAACCGATCACAGCACATGGCCGACACGTCAAGTTTCACAGCAATGCGCCTCCTGATTTGGTGAAGTACTCCGCCAGTATCTGCATGGCTCGTGAGCTAAAAATGACTTCTGTTCCTCGCACACCATGCATTTCAGTCGTGGCATAGGTTATTTCGCCCTCGGCGACAAGGCGATGGAACAGGTCTGCGGGGATTCGGCCAACGTACATCGTGGCTTTCCTGGCCTGATCGGCCAGTCTCGGATCTGTCGACGCGCTGAGCATTCGGTTTGCGGCTGGCGATTGGGTGAGACGTGTGAAGACAGTAACAACTTTGTCGCCAGATGACGCAATCAGCTGTTGAACCTGGGATGCTGTCAGCGTTCCGACAGCATAAGCCTTCGATCCAGCGGCGCTGATCCCACCTGCCACTGTCCGTCCGCCCTGGACAATTGTCGGACCGCCAAGGGCTGCTCCCGCAGCCACTGCCGAAGTCGTTGCGGCTCCTTTGGTCCAACGTTTGGTATACTCCTTCTCACGCGGGCTTACGGTCTGATCCCAAAGCTCTTCCAGTAACCGATCCTGCTTCGAGAAGTCGACGCCGACCCATCTCGCCGGATACGTTAGTGCGCGACCACACTCAGCGAGACCGATCAACGCACCAATTCCGGCCTTTCGCACTCGATCCAGCACCAACCCACTCGGATCAACCCGATTCACAGGGTCATTCCCGCAGTAGCGCTGGAGATTCGCATCACCTCCTTCGAAGCCGATGGGGTCTTCGGATTGCCAATGAGCTAGGACCGCATCATACCATCGGTTGCCGTTGTTTTGCAAGCCGGTCAGCTTGTCGCGAGGGCGGCCCGTCCAGCCGAATAGGCCGGAAATCGCCGCGTCGGTTTCGGCAACCGTGTTGCCCCAAGCGTCGTAGGTGACGTGGTTTCCGACGATCCACTCGTCATCGTCGGGGTAACCCGGCGTGCTGTTGTCGTCGAGGACCAGAATATCCCGCACGCTGTTTTGATGGTCGCCGAGCGTCCAGCGGACGTCGTCGGCCGTGCCGGGCGTTTGATCGACCCCGGAATCCACCGCCTCGTCGGCCAGCAGCATGTCCACCGCCGGGCCCCAGAGATAGCGATGCGTCGGCGCGCCGGTTTCGTCCAAATGCAGGACGATTTGGCCTGAATCGGTGCTTGGATCGGCCCCGAAGGGGACAGTCCCATTTTCGCTCGACGAAGATTGGGACAGTCCCCAGTTGGTCGAAGCGTCATGATCGTAAACAAAATACTCGGTCGCGGGCGAGTGGGTCGTGCCCGCGCCGTCGGCGTCCACAGTCCGCGAGATCATGCGGTTCAGGTAGTCGTACCGGTAATAGACCTGTTGCGTGCTGTCGCCGCCGAACGTATCGTAATTCGTGACCGAGACGAGCCGGTTGCGATGATCCCAAACGTATTCGACGATGTTGGTGTCATTTGCACCGAAGACCCCATCCCCATCGTCGACGAACCGAAGAACCAGATTGCCTTCCGGATCATAACCGAACACGGTCACCGTGGTTCCGTCGTCAACCGATTCGAGCCGGTTGTACGCCCCGGGCGTGTAGACACTGCTCGACGTGCCGACCGCGGCGCCCGTCCGATTGCCGTTGGAATCGTATTGATACGACTCGTCCACCCCGGCGCCCGTGCCGGTGTAATCGACCTGGGTCAATTGGCCTTGCTGGTCGTAATCGAAGTCGTACGTCTCGGACGATTGCACGTCGTCGACGTCGCGGTCGAGCACGAGCGTGTCGATTTGCCCGTCGGGCTGGTGAGTGTAGGCGTATTCGATCACGTCGCCGTTGGCGTTGTTGATCTCGTGGACCAACCCGGCGAGCCAGCCGAGGCTTGGGTCGTAGCGATTTTGTCGAATCGACGCAAGTCGTTGTCCCGCAAGAGTGAGGCTGTCGGGGCTCGAACCCGAGACCTACGGATTAAAAGTCCGTTGCTCTACCGACTGAGCTACAGCCTCAAAAAGTCTTATTTTCTAGTTGTGTGAGCGTCCTAGGTAAGTTCCCCATCCTGACCACTTGACACCCATTTTGACACCGGATAGGCTGGAACCATACAAAACGCCCGGGGGCTGACACCCACCGGGCGACACGACACCCAAACCCTTACAAGCGAGGTGCCGATATGGTCCAGTCTACCAAAAAACGCTCTCCCGGAAAGCCCCCCCAAGACTTCCCCCTCTGGAAGCACCCGTCCGGCCGTTGGTGTAAGAAGATCAAGGGCAAAGCTCACTACTTTGGCAAGGTTGACACCGATCCCGAGGGTGTCAAAGCCTTGGAGAAGTACCTCAACGAGCGGGACGATCTGCTCGCCGGCCGGAAGCCCAAGCAACCCGGGCAGAGTGGCCCTACCGTTCACGACCTTGTCGAGTCTTTCCTCGACGCCAAGCTCGCCCTTGTCCAGTGTGGCGAGTTGGCCCAAAGGACGTTCATGGAGTACAAGGCCACCTGCGGGGCCATCATCGACGCCATGGGCAAGACCCGGCTTGTGTCGGATATCGGCCCGGACGACTTCGCCCGATTCAGGACAAAGCTGGCCAAGCGATGCGGCCCGGTCACTCTCGGCAACACGATTCAGCGTATCCGGGTGGCGTTCAAGTATGCTTTCGACTCCGACATGATCGACCGCCCGGTCAAGTATGGCCCTGGGTTCAAGCGGCCGTCCAAGCGTGTCCTGCGATTGGAGCGGAAGAAAAGCGGTCCCCGGATGCTCGAATCCGAGGAACTCCGCGCCGTGTTGAAAGAGGCTAAGACGCCCATGACGGCGATGATCTTGTTGGGCATCAACGCCGGGTTGGGTGCCGCCGATATCGCCCGGCTTCGGTCCGGCCACCTGGACCTTAACGGCGGCTGGCTCGACTTCCCGAGACCCAAGACGGGCATCGACCGCCGCGTGCCTCTCTGGCTGGAGACGGTCGCCGCGATCCGGGAGGCGCTCGAGAAGCGGCCGACACCCAAGGCCAAGGCCGATCGCGATCTGGTGTTCGTCACCCGATGCGGTCAACCGTGGGTGCGAGTATCCCCAGTCTGGAAGACAGAAGACG
>DOEZ01000655.1 GCA_003532715.1 Planctomycetaceae bacterium | reverse complement strand
GGACGTCCCGCGACCATTTGGGGTTGGGCCGAGCCGGGCGAGCAAGTCTCCGTCGAATTGTCCGCCGAAAGCAGGACGCCGTCGACCGAGCAAGTCGAAATGCGTTCGGCGGTATTTCAAGCCGATGACCAAGGTTGCTGGAAGGTCGAGCTCGACGCTTTGGCGCCGAACCAAACGGCCACGATGACCGTCACCGACGCTTCGGGCGAGAAGACCGTCATCAAAAACATCCTCGTCGGCGAGGTCTGGCTTTGCTCGGGCCAATCGAACATGGAATGGCCCCTCGCCAGGGCGAACGACGCCAAGAAGGAAATCGCCGAGGCCAAGCATCCGAGGATCCGCTTCTTTCAGGTCAAGAATCGAACGGCCGACAAGCCGCAAACCGACTGCGAGGGTCAGTGGGTCGAATGCAGTCCGGAAACGGCCGGCAGCCATACGGCCATCGGCTACCTTTTCGGCCGCGAGTTGCTCAACACGCTCGACACGCCGGTCGGGCTGATCCAGAGTGACTGGGGCGGCACGCCCGCCGAAACGTGGACCAGCCGCGAGGCGCTCGAGGCCCAACCGTCGCTCGAACCGCTGCTCGAGCGATGGGACGCACTGGCCAAGAAGGACAAAAAGATGGCCGGTTCGGCCCACCGTCCGGCGAATCTCTACAACGCGATGATCGCGCCGATCACGTCCTATGCCATCCGGGGCGCGATTTGGTACCAGGGCGAAGGGAACGTCGGACGCGCCTATCAATATCGAACCCTCTTCCCGACGATGATCGCCGACTGGCGCGCGCGTTTCGGATTGCCCGAAATGCCCTTCGGCTTCGTGCAAATCGCTCCGTTCAAGTACACCAGGCAACCGAACCAAGGCAACCCGCAATTCTGCGCCGAGTTGTGGGAAGCTCAGCGGTTGACGCTGCTTGCCACGCCCGGCACGGGCATGGTCGTCACGACCGACATCGGCAACGTCGCCGACATCCACCCGACCAACAAGCAGGACGTCGGACACCGGCTGGCCCTGTGGGCGCTGGCGACTGTTTACGGCAAGGACAACGTGGTCTATTCGGGCCCAATGTACAAGTCGATGGCCGTCGAGGGCGACAAGATTCGCCTTTCCTTCGACCACGTCGGCGGCGGGCTGGCCGCTCGCGAAGACAAGCCGCTGAGCCACTTCGTCATCGCCGGCGAGGACAAAGTGTTCCACCCGGCCACGGCCCAAATCGACGGCCACACGATCGTCGTTTCGAGCGACGCGGTGCCCAAGCCGCTCGCCGTCCGCTTCGCCCCCGAGGAGACGGCCGAGCCGAACCTGATGAATCGCGAGGGCCTGCCCGCCTCGCCGTTTCGCACGGACGATTGGCCGTGGGAGACGCAAGACAACCACTAACCCACGGAAAACCCTGTAGGGTGGGTCGAGTATTGTAGGGTGGGTCGAGCTCCGCGAGCCCCACCAATTTGCTTCAGAAAGAAGAACGAACATCGAGGGCCGAGTTCCGTGGGCGAATTGTTGCACCAGTGCATAACGAAGGCGACAATTGCCGAAGGCAATCAATTGAAGCACGGTCCGAACTGGATATTCGCTCGCCGTGCATTCCTCAAGGTTTACGAGGATCGTCTTGAATGCGGCGACTGGCTGATTCGATACGAGGACATCAAGGACGCGACGCTACTGAGCGTTCGAATGAACCTCGTCATTCCGGGCTATGTGCTGCAGGTGGCAACCGACGAAAGAGTCCACCATTTCGGTCTCAATGCGGGTTCGTTCTGGAAAAGCGAATTGCCGTTTGCGTTGACCCGAGCGAAGGGACGCCTCGGATACTCGCTATTCAGCCTGACACTTCGCGCAATACTGGTTGGCTACCTGCTCTACTGGCTTTGGCAACGCACCAGGTGAAGGTAGCGACATTGGTGGGGCTCGCGGAGCTCGACCCACACGCGAGCACGAAGAATCATGCATGCCCACCTCGCGACAGTCGTCCGAACTTGGCTCCAGCGGCTTCTGGTCGTTTGGCTGCTGCTTCTGTCGCTGGCCGCCTTCTGGTGGCCGTCGTTCCCGGGCGTCGGCGGACATTTCGACCCGTTCGTCCTAAGCAAGCCGTGGCTCGACTGGTTCATCGCCGCCACCATGCTGGCCATCGGCAGCCTCTTGCCGCCCGATGAGATCCGGCAGGTGTTTCGGCGATGGCCCGCCGTCTTGGGCGGCACCGCCGCGCAGTACCTCTCGATGCCGCTTCTGGCCTACGTCGTCGGCCGGGCCATGGGCTTCGAGGGGGCCACGTTGACCGGCATCATCATGGTCGGATGCGTGCCCGGGGCCATGGCCAGCAACGTCTTGACGCTGGCCGCCGGGGCGAACGTCNNCTCGGTCAGTTTGACCACGTCGGCCACGCTGCTCTCGCCGTTGATGGTCCCCCTGGCGATGAAACTTACGCTCGGCCAATGGCAGACCTTCTCGGCGCTCGACACGAGTCTGACGCTGTTATGGACCGTGGTACTCCCCGTCGTGATCGGCTATCTTCTTTCACGGCGCGTGCCGATTTGGGCCGCGACCGCCGGCGTCGTCGGGCCGATCATCGCCAACCTGACCATTCTCTGGATCATCGCCGTGGTCGTCGCCCTGAATCGCGATCGACTCGCCCACTGCGAGGCCGCATTGGTGGCGGCCCTGCTGGCGATCAACGTGGGCGGCTACCTGGCCGGATTCGCCGCCGGCCGGCTCATGCGCCTGCCGCAAGCAATGCGCCGCGCGCTGACGCTCGAAGTCGGAATGCAAAACGCGGGTTTGGGCACCTTCCTCGTGCTCGCCGTGCTCAAGGAGCAGCCCGAGGCGGCCATCCCCACGGCCCTGTACACCTTCGGCTGCATGTTGACTGGAACGATCCTGGCTCGCATCTGGGCCGAATGGAAGACAGAAGACTCCGTGGAACAAAACGACGAGCGGCCGGACCCTCGCTGAGCAAGATCCAATTCGCGTCGTCGCCCGTTGGTGAATCGACATTTCGTGCAATGCCGCGCAAGAGAAGAGGCGGCCGCGTGGTGTCACGGCCGCCTCGTCGTCATCTTGAAGCATCAAGCGTCGCGGGCAGATTGGATTGCCTCTACGAGCAGCCCATGCTGTTGCCGCAGTTGTAGCACAAATAGCAGTTCCCGTTGCGCACCGTGATCGCGCCGCAACTGTCGCAGACCGGGGCGTCGGCCTGGAAGCTGGCGAACTGTTCGCGGCGGCTCGACGCGCTCAGGACGGCGCCCGGTTGCCGCTGTTGCATCGACCAGTCGATCGCGTCGATCGTCGCCTTGGTCTTCACGTCGGAGTTCGACTCGGACGGTCGCGTTCGACCGTTGACTCGGCCGTTGCCGGCGGGCGCTTCGTCGCTGGCGGCCGTTCCTTGCCCGGCGTTCGGCCCACCGGCCTTCATGGCGGTGGGCTGGAGCTCTGTTTCAACGTCCCCCGGTTTTTCGGCCGACGACTTCTCCACCCCGAAGTCGCCTCCGTTGTTCGCCTCGCGATAGCCCGGCAGGAAGGTCACCCCCAGCCACCGGAAGATATAGTCGATGATGCTCTTCGCGAAACGAACGTCCGGGTTCTTCGTGTGGCCCATCGGCTCGAATCGGGTGTGCGAAAACTTCTGAACGTAGACCTCCAACGGCACGCCGTATTGCAGGCTCATCGACACGGCCGTCCCGAAGCAGTCCATCATGCCCCCGATCGTACTTCCTTCCTTCGCCATGGTGATAAACAGTTCGCCGGGCCGGCCGTCGGGATAGAGACCCACGGTGATGTAACCCTCGTGGCCCGCCACGTTGAACTTGTGCGTGACCGAGTGGCGCGTGTCCGGCAACCGCTCGCGGCGAGGCGCGGCGGTCGTCTTGTCGGCCTTCTTCCGCTTCGTCGACAACGGCTGCGCCCCCTTCGACCCGTCGCGATAGATGGCCAACGCCTTCAGTCCCATCCGCCATCCCTCGATGTACGCCTGGGCGACATCGTCCGGCGTGCTGTCGGCCGGCATGTTGACCGTCTTCGAAATGGCTCCCGAGATGAACGGCTGGGCCGCCCCCATCATCCGCACGTGCGCCATCCACGGAATCGACCGCGTGCCGCCGGCCGACTGAAATGCGCAATCGAACACCGCCAAATGCTCGTCCTTCAGATCGGGCGAACCTTCGACGGTCCCTTCCTTCTCGATGTGGGCCAGAATCGACTTGACTTGCGCCTCGTCGTAGCCGAGCGTCCGCAGCGACAGCGGAACCGTCCCGTTGACCATGCGCAACATGCCTCCGCCGGCCAACTGCTTGTACTTCACCAACGCGATGTCCGGCTCGATCCCCGTCGTGTCGCAGTCCATCATGAAACTGATCGTGCCGGTCGGCGCGAGCACCGTCGCTTGCGCGTTGCGGTAGCCGTGCTTGCCGCCCAGGTCGAGCACCTCGTCCCAAATCGCCTTGGCCGCATCGCTCAGGTATGCGGGACAGTGCTGGATTTGGTCGGCCTTCTCGCGATGCCGCAGCATCACCCGGAGCATCGGAAGCCGGTTCTCCTCGTAGCCGTCGAACGGCCCGACCATCGCCGCCAACTCGGCGCTGGTCCGATTGGCCGCCCCGTGCAACAGCGCCGTGATCGCGCCGCAGATGCCTCGCGCCTCGTCCGAATCGTAGGGCAACCCAGCCGCCATCAACAGGCTGCCCAGATTCGAGTAGCCCAGACCAATCGGTCGGAACCGATGGCTGTTCGCGGCGATCCGCTTCGTCGGATAGCTCGCGTGGTCGATGAGAATCTCCTGGGCGATGAACACGATCCGGCACGCCCTGGTGAATCGCTCGACGCCGAACGTGCCGTCGTCCGTGCGGAACTTCATCAGGTTGATGCTCGCCAGATTGCACGCCGAATCGTCGATGAACATGTACTCGCTGCACGGATTCGACGCGTTGATCCGACCCGAGTTCGGGCAGGTGTGCCAGCGGTTGATCGTCGTGTCGTATTGCAAACCCGGGTCGCCGCAGGCCCAGGCGGCCTTGGCGATTTTGTCCATCAATTCCGTCGCCGGATAGGCCGGCCCTTCCTTCGTCTTGTCGGTGACCCATCGCGTGGTCCACGGTTCCTTCCGCTCGACCGCCTTCATGAAATCGTCCGACACGCGGACCGAAAGGTTGGCGTTCTGGAAGAGGATCGAACTATAGGCGTCGTCGGCCGCGTAGCCCTCCTCCATCAACAGGTAGGCCTTCTTCTCCTCGTTGCACTTGCACTCGATGAACTCGAGAATGTCGGGATGCCAGATCTTGAGCGATTGCATCTTGGCGGCGCGTCGCGTCTTGCCGCCGCTCTTCACGACCGCCGCGATCTGATCGTACACCCGCATGAACGACAGCGGTCCCGACGGCTTGCCGCCGCCGGCCAGTTTCTCGCGGTGCGACCGCAACGTCGAAAGATCGGTCCCCGTGCCCGAGCCGAACTTGAAAAGCATCGCCTCGGCCCGGGCCAACTCCATGATGTCTTCCATGTTGTCGGCCACGCTCTGAATGAAGCAGGCCGACGCCTGGGGATACTCATAGGGATTCTCGGGCTGGCAAACCGCTTGCGTTTCCTTGTCCCAATGCCAGTTGCACGCCGCTCCCTTCACGCCGTATTGATGATAGAGACCGACGTTGAACCAGACGGGCGAGTTGAACGAAGCATGCTGATGCAGACAGAGCCAGGCAAGCTCGCGATAGAACCGCTCCGAATCGTCCGCCGTGGCGAAATAGCCGTCGCCCAGGCCCCAATCGGCAATCGTGCGGCAGACGCGGTGGATCAAGTGCCGAACGCCCTTCTCGCGCTCCTCCGTCCCGTTCTCGCCGTAGAAATACTTGCTCGCCACGACGTTGGTCGCCAATTGGCTCCATGTCGAGGGGATCTCGCAGTCGGTTTGCTCGAAAAGCACCCCGCCCCCTTCTTCCTTGATCGTCGCGATCCGGCGGTCCCACTCGACCGTCTCGAATGGATCGGCCACGTGGGCGGGACAGAAATAAGCATCGATCGTTAGGCCGTCATTCGGTCGAGCGAAAGTCGCATCCACGTCATTCTCCCGATCCGGAATTTTCGCGGTTTGAACGTCCCTGGACTCCGTATTTTCCATGACAATAGCTCCTTCTTCCATGAGCGTCGGCTGTCCGTAACGATAATGTACATCCGTACAATTATATCCCCGAATCAACCGAGTCGCCACCGTAGCTTATCTAATCAACCAAGAGACACACTCTCAATGGTGGAACGAAACCCACCTACAGAATGGCCTCTTACTCGGAATACCCATATATTGTAGATCGAATGAAAAGCGACCACAACATACGGGTGAGATCGTCAGAGTTTAGCTACATCTTGCCCTTCGTCAATCGTTTCTTCCGAGATAGTCCCAACACCTTGCCCAACAAGGTTTTGTGTGGCTTCGGTTAGCCACGCACCCTTTTGGGCGGGACGGCCTAACCGTTTGAAAACATCGAGTTTTCTAGGGGTTTGGGAGTTTCCGTTCGATCCGCGTGCCCGAGGCGCCGACAAAGGAATTCTCAGAAAAAAATCGGCGTCTCCCCCGACAGAGCGTTCAACCGGGAAAGCGAGGCAAGCCCCGTAGTTTTCGCGAGACACTTTCTTTTTCCGTCCGTGCCGATCACCACCCAAAAGGTGCGGCCGAGTGCGAAAGAGACTCACTGCTTCGGTTTGACCAGCACGAAATCAATGGCCAGTGGTTCGGCCGAGCGAACGGTCAGTTTCAGGCGTCCGTCGTCGGCGACCTCGGCCGTGCCCAACGTCACCACGGTCCCCTTCGACTCCACTCGCTCGACGATGCTTTGCGGATTGCCGTCCAAGGCGAGCGTCACCGGCGCCGCGCTTCCCAGAGCGACGAGTTTCACCTGAACCTGATACGTGCCCGGCGCGAACAACGGAAGCGGAAGGGCGATTTCCTGGTTGGGCGCGTCGAGACGCAGATAGCCGCCGAATTGCGTCTGGCCGTATCCCGTCGTGATGGCCCGCGCGCCGATGCCCAAGGCTCGCAACGGCGTCTCGGCCTGCATGGCCGGCCATCGCACGGAGGTGAGACGCTTGGGTTCTTCTGCCGCGTGGTTCCGCGGCCGAGCGTCTTCGCCCTTAGGAAGAGTCGGGCGAGTGGCGACCGGTTCGGTCTGATACCAAAACGCCACGCTCGAATAATCGTTCGTGACGTCCTTGGCCCACCCATGCTCGATCGTCACGCGAATCGCCTTCTTGAAACGCACCGGATCGGGGACGTGAAACCGGTAGCACGTAGTTTGGGTCCGGCCGTTTGGCAACTTGTCCAATAGGGGAATTCCGTAGTACGGAAAACCAGTCACGCGGTCGAAACCCCAAGCCTCGCAGAAATAGTCCTCGGTTCCCGTTCCGACGATCGACGGCTTGCTTTCGCCGTCGACGAAGATCATTTCATCCCCCTCGCCCCACCAACCCCCGGGCGCGGCGTCGACGAACAGGAAACATCCGACGTATTGTCCCTCGCCCTCGGTGTCGAGAAGGACGTAGTTGTCCTCGCCATGAGTATTCCTCACCAAGACCTGCGGCTTCAGGTCCCGAACGCTTCGATACTCCGCGTGGAACAGTCCCTGGTTCGGCTGAATCTTTCCCAATTCATAGCTGATGTTGAAATAGATCCGGCGGACGCTCTGCTTGCCTTCGTTGGTCAGTTCGATTCTCGCATGTTTGTAAAACGGCATGGGCCAGTAGCAATTCAGGGCCCGCGGGTCGGCGCCGACGTTGATCGGCAGCGACTGCACCGGATAGACGCGCCCATGCCCGAGGCCGAAGAAGTCGCCCAAGGGCGCCTCGACCGAAGGCGTCTTCGAGCCCTCCCAATAGATGCGAAGCACCAGATCTCGCAAAACCGTGTCGGGCCCGCCGCGAAACGCGCTCACGGTGAACCAGATGTGCGTGATGACACCCGGCCCCTTGGTATCGAGCAAGACGGCCGTTTGGCCTGGCTCGAAACTCATGAGGTTGTCGTCGTTTCCGCCGGTGCGGTCAAAGGACGAAGCCCGATGCGACGTGCGGTCGACCACCGTCGCCAGATCGGCCAAATCGGTCCCGCCGGCGAACGTCGCCGCCGGAATGGCAAGAAGAATGACCAATAACATCGGAAGTGAATACGTCTTCATGAGACGGCGCCTTTCGTTCAGGTGGGAGGGGACGAAGGGTGGGAAATCGCGGGACGCGTTTTGCGGAGTCCCAGCCGCGAAAACCGCGAAGTGCGACCGAATCCATTATGGACGGACGCTCTCGGCGGTGTCAACCGTCGTGCCGAAAACGCGAACCCCTTCGACGCGATGGTCCGTCGCGAGGCGAACCGGCAAGTCACAACACCAGCCGATCGCCCGGTTGGATCAGCGACGGTTCGGCCGCCGTCTCGTGGAGCACGCGATGCACCCAGGCATGTTCGTCCTGCGAGATTTCCGGCCACGTGTTCACATGCACCGGCACCACGCGCTTGGGTTCGATCAACTGCACGGCGCGGATGGCGTCGTCGGGCCCCATCGTGAAGTTGTCGCCGATCGGCAACACGGCCAGCCTCACGCCCGCCTCGCCGATGAGCTTCATGTCGTAAAACAACGCCGTGTCGCACGCGAAGTAGACGTTTCCCTCGGGCAACCCGAGCAGGAAACCGCACGGGTTGCCGCCGTACGAGCCGTCGGGCAGCATCGACGAATGATGCGCCAGCGTCATCTTGACCGTGCCGAACGGTTGCCGTGAGATCCCGCCTAGATTCATCGCGTGCGTATTAATCACACCCTGGCGACCGAGCCATTCGCAAATCTCCACATTTGCGATCACCCGGGCTTCGGTCCGCAAGGCAATCGCCACGGCGTCGGCGATATGGTCGAAATGACCGTGCGAGATCAGCACGAAGTCCGCCTCGACCCGATCGGCCGAAACCGGCGCGACCGGCGAATCGCTCAGAAACGGATCCAACAGAATCTGGTGCTCTCCGGTGGCGATCAACCAGGATCCGTGACCCAGCCAAGTCAGTTCGGTGGCCATCGTTCGTTACCCTATTTTCGGAGGTACTCGCTCATATGCCGCTTGTAGGCTTCGACGCCCGGCTGGCCGTAGGGGTTGATGCCGATCAGGCGTCCTTCGACGGCTGTTGCCAGCATGAGCATCTGAAACAACTGCCCCAGCGAGTGCTCGTCGAGCTTCGGCAACCGCAGGTCCGCCGTCGGTCGGCGGTCTTCGGCATACGCCCGATTGGTTCCCGACAGGGCCGCCGCCAGAATGTCGGCCATCGGCTTACCCGCCAGTTCGTTGAGTTGGTCCTGATTGAGCATGCTGGCCTTGGCGGCGATCGGTTCGCATTTCGTTCGCTCGACAATGAGGTTGGTGATCAGCTTGTCGCGACGGCCTTCTTGGTGCTGCTGACCGCGCGAGTGCAGGTCGCGCGTGTTGACGCACGTCAGCGGCAAGGCCCCCTGGCCGTTCTTGCCCAGGCTCTCGGCCAGAAGCTGATCGTACCACAATCCAACCGCCTCGAGCCCCTTGCCCCAGGTCGCCAGCACCCGCGTGGTCGCCCCGCGAAGCGTTTCCATCAGGTGGCAAACGCCCACATAGTCGAGCACCGGGTTGGCGCCCGGCGCGGCGTTGCAGAATCGCCGGTTCATCACGGCCGCGCCTTCCAACAGCTTGACGATGTTCAGGCCCATGATGGCCGCCGGCAACAGACCGACCGCCGTGAAAATCGAAAACCGTCCCCCGACGCCCTCGGGTATCGGGAACATCTCGGGACACTCCAGCGCCGTGCAGAGCGCGCGAAGCCGGCTCTTCAGCCCGGTCACCGGAATAATCAAGTCGCGGACCTTCGTCAGGTCGTCGCCGCACGACTTGCGCAGGTGCTCGAGCAGTACACGAAACGCGACGGCCGTTTCGAGCGTGCCGCCGCTCTTGCTGATGACGACGACGCCCCAGCGACTCGGGCCCGTCCCCTCCAGCACGTCGAACAGCCCGCTCATCGCGTCGTTATCGAGGTTGTTGCCCTCGAAGAAGATCCGCGGCCGCCTTCCCCGCTCGATCCGCCCAAGTTCATTGTGATACGGATGACAGCAGGCCTCGAACAGGGCCCTCGCGCCCATGTACGACCCGCCGA
>DOEZ01000204.1 GCA_003532715.1 Planctomycetaceae bacterium | reverse complement strand
CGCGCCAGGGCGATCGCCTCGTCGGTCTCCCCCCGGGCAACCCGGCGGAGGATCGCCAGCGGCGCCAAGGCGGCCGAATCGGCGATATCGGCTTCCCGCCGTGCCAAATGGCCATCCAATTCCTCGAAGCGACCGGCACGCGACAGGGCCGGCAGGAGACGCTCGACGAGCAGCCGCTGGTCCCCACCGTCGGCCAATGCTTTTTCATAGGCCACGGCCGCCTCGTCGAACCGTCCGGTTCGCTCGTGGATCAGGCCTCGCAACAACGACGTGGGCGGCCAATCGGGTGCGAGACGCTCCAACTCCGTTTCGAGCTGCTCCGCCTCGGCAAAGGCTGGTTCCTCGGCGCTGGTCGACGTGGCCAGCAGCCGCCGCGCCTTGCAGTAGACGGCGTGCCGCTTTTCCGGTCCCTCCAGCGTGCCGAAGGCTTGCTCCAGGTCGCCCAAGACGGCGCCGCCGCGCTCGGCGGCGGCCGACTCGATGATCGACAAAATGGTCCCCTCTTGGGCCAGCGCGTCGAGGGCCCTTGGGAGATCACGTTGCCCAACCGGCCGAGCGGCTTCCTGCTGCAGGACCGCGCGGGCATACGCCACTCGTGTCACGTCGTTGGCCGCCATCGCCAGGGCCTGCCGGCAATGTCCCAGTGCCTTGTCAAATCGCTTGGCCCGGCCGCACGCATCGCCCGCCGCCAATCGCAACAGCAGCGACTCCGGCACCAGCGCGACGGCCTGTTCCAGGGCGTCGGCCGCCCGGTCCCACTCACCACGGGTCGCGTGAACCGCGCCGAGCAGGTGGAACGCCTGAACACTCTGGTCGATTTCCTCGCGGGTATCGTCGCGCCCGCTGGCCACCTGCTCGAGGATCGGCTTGGCCTCGTCCGGCTTGCCGGTAAACAGAAGCCATCGCGCCTGCAGAAGGCTGTGGCCCCGTTCGATGACCGACATCGTCGGCATGCCCCCCTCGGGCTGTTGTTCACGCAAGGCAATCACCAACGGTCGCAGATCTTGGATGGCCGCGGCGTGGGCGGCCAGCGCCTCGCCCACCTCCTTCTCCGACGCAAGGCGCGCTTCGGCCTCGGTCGGCGCGGCGTCTGGCGCAACCCTGGCAAGACGCTGCATGTCGAGACGTGTCTCGGCCGCCAGCCGCAGCAGCCAAAGGCGCCGAATGTCGTTGGCCGGGAGTTTCGCCAGACCGGCCTGGCACAACTCCAGTGCTTCCTCCGGGCGATCCTGGGACACGGCAAGTCGCGCCAGCCCCAGATAGGACGCCGGGTTCGTCGGGTCCAGCTCCATGATCCGCGCCAACAAGACCCTGGCCTCCTCGCCGAAACCTTCGCGCTGCCGCGCCCGGGCGGCCGCCAGCAGCAACGGGATGTTTTCGGGCTCCAAGGCCAAGGCGGCCTCCAGGTCGGCTTTGGCCTCGGGCAGTTGGTGCGCCTCCTTGTAGAGGTAGCTTTCGAACAGCGCCTCGGCGGTCCCCGCCTTGGCGACCATCTCTTGCATCACCGCATCGGCCCGCTCCCCGCGTTGCGCCTGGCTCAAGCTTTCNNCAATTCCGGTTGCGCGCGGTAGATCCGCGCCAAGGTGACAGCCAACCGCGGATCGCCCGGCAGCAAGGTCAACGCCCGCTTGAACTGCTCGGCGACCGTTTCACGATCCGCCTGATCGGTCACCTTGCCTTGTACATACAAGGCGTGCGACGCCAACGCGCGAACGCGGAGGGCCCGCGGATGGTCCGCATCGACGATCAGTTCTTCCTTCGGCGGCAAGTCGGCGACGCCCAAAACCTTCTCGGCCTGCTGTCGGGCTCCGGCCGGATCGTTGACGTCCAACAGCAATTCGGCCGCGCGGACGCACAGTTCCGACTTCTTCTCCGGTTCCAGCCGCGTCAGTTCCAGCGCGCCGAGATAGAGTTCGATCGCCTCCCGTTTCTGCTGAACCGACGCCTCGCCGGCATGGTCCAGCGTTTCGGCCAGACGCACGAAAGCGCTGTCGTCGTCCGGATGGACTTGCAGATAGCGGCGCAGGTAGCCCGCGGCCTGCCCGATTTTTCCTTCCTTCTCGAGGACCGCCGCCCGCTGCAAGAACGCGCCCGCCGCCCGGTTGGCCTGATACGCGCGCCAGAAGTACAAGCTGATTCCCACGACGGACACGACGATCATGGTTATCGCCAGGAGTCGGACGTCGCAACCACGACGCACCACTCGCCCGACCGCACTGCTCCGCCTCGAGGTAGAATGTTCTTTGGCTTCGTAACGACTCATGGGTCGATCTTCTCCGGACTACTTTTTTACTCTTCCACCGATTCGTAATACCCGTAGCTGTACTCGTAGCGCCGTGACGACACCCCGTTGAGCACGGCGGCGACGGGGCGGCAACCGGCCGCCACGAGCCGTTCGCACGCGGTGCGGACCTGGCTGGCCCGGCTCACGTCCTGCATCGCGCAGACGAGCGAGGCGTCGGCCGCCTTGGCCAGCACGAGGCTTTCCGAGGCGGCCAGGATCGGCGGCGTGTCGAGCACCACGTAGGCGTATTTCTGCGACACTTGCCGCAGAATGGCGGACAACTCGCCGTTGCCGACGAGCTTGTGAACGTTCTGTTTGGCCTCGCCTCCGGGCAGGACGTCCACGCTGGGCGTCCACGTCGGCACGATGGCCTCGTGCAGGTCGCATTCTCCGCCCAGAACCTCGGCCAGGCCCGGACTCTTGCGGACCTCGAAGACTTCCTGAATGTCCGGCGCCCGCATGTCGCCGTCGATCAACAGCGTCGGTTTGCCGGAGGCGCGGGCTAGGCTCAAGGCCAGTTGGGCCGCCACGCTCGTCTTCCCCTCGTTGCTCGCCGCGCTGGTCACCGCCAACACGCGTGCCCCCTTGATTTCCTCGGCCAGCACCAGGAAGGTCCGCATGCTGTCGATGCTCTCTTCGTACAACCGCAACTTCTGAGCCATCCGTCGAGACGTCGTCTTGCCGGCTTTCGTGCTCCTTTCCGGCAGTCGCGCGATCTCGCCGATCACCGCCAGGTTGGTCTCGTGCTCAAGGTCCTCGGCCCCGCTGATCCGCCGCACGATGCGTTCCCATCCCAGCGCCAAGCCGAACGGCACGCAGAAGGCCACCATCGCCGCGAGGCCCATTTTCGCCAGGGGGATCTCGACCAGGGGCGCGTCCGGCGGAGTTGCCTCGTCGAACAGCACCACCCGCGCCGGCGCCTGGCGCTCGGTTCGCAACTCGACGACCCGCTGCTCGATGAGATTAAGCACGTCGGTCGCTCGCGTCAGTTCGGCCTGCTCGAACTCGATGCTCACCATGTCGGCGACGCCCGGCGCCACCTTCTTAAGCTCCTTCTCGTAACGTTCGCGCAACGCCTCCTCCATCCGGCGGCGGCTTTCGATCTCGAACTTCTTCGACGCCAAGTCCGCCTCGCGCTTCGCGCTGATCGCCGTGCGATATTGGACCTGGTACTGCGTCGCGAGTTCGCGCCGCATTTGTTCCAGACTTTTCTTGTTCCGCTCGAGGTCCTGCGACAGTTTGACGCACTGCGGATCCTGGGACGGATTGCGGGCGAGCGCCGCCATCTCGCGAAGGGTTGTCTCCGCCATCCAAATTTGCTGGACCAGCGCCTGAACCTGCGGGTTGGTTTCGACCGCACTCGTCACGTTCCCGGCGAGGGCCTCGTCGACTTGCTGGGCAAGCGGATTCGGCATCTCGTTGAGCGCTTTCCATTCCGCCTCGAGCACCTCGCGCTCGACCTCGACCTCGGTCAGGCGGGTCTGCAATCCAGCCAAGGGATGGGGCCAGTTCGCGCCCGAACCCGCGTGGAGCGTCGTCGCGAATGGATCCTTGCCGGTCTCCGCCAACGTCCGCGTTTGAATCTGCCGCCGCTTCTCCTCGACGTGTTTCTTTCGGTTGGCGATTTCACGGTCCAACAGGGCGATCACCTTCGCCACCCGCTCGTCGGTCACCTCGGCCAGCAGGTCGAAATACCGCTTGACTACGGCGTTGACGATCTTCGCCGCGTTTTTTGGATCGGGACCCTGGAAATCCACCTGGAGGAATTCGGACTTGCCCACCGACGTCAGCCGCAGTTCCCTCTGCAACCATTGCACCTTGTCCTTCTTCTCTTGCAGCTCGGGGAGACTCCGGATCTCGGGCGACTCGACCACCGGACGAAGCACCCGCGCGCTGCGGATCATTTCCTTCTGCGTTTCGACATAACCGGACGATTTGTCCTCGATGGCAAAGACCAAGGCGGGGGGATTCTCGCGAATCTGGATCAACGCCCGGGACAGGAACACGGGCTCGAAAAACCACCATACGCCGGCCACGGCCACCGCCGCGAGAATCAGGCCCACCGGCATGGCCACCTTCCACCAATGCAGCAAGGCATTGAGCAAGAATCGGGGCGACATCTCTTGCGACGACCCCGCCGTTCGCTTCCGCACCCCCGGCGCGTTCAACGGGCGCATCCCGGACGTCGAAACGGCCGGCGGTCCGGCACGTTCGGCCGAACGCTCCGTGAGACTCGAATGAGACAGATCAGGGCGTCGAGACATGATTCAGCTCTCCTTTCTCGGAGACCCTCGCGCGACGCCGCGCGGCGTCGACACAAACCATCACAAACCCATCCATCCAGAACACTTCCACTAGGATCGCATCTTTCGCGCCACCGTCCGCAGGTCGACCGCCTCGACCTCGGGCAGCAGTCGGTCCAGGTACCACAGAAACAAGGCAAAAAGGCCGGCGGCCAGGGGGATCATCAACCATCCCGACACGTCGTGCGAAAACCGACGCGCTGCCTCGCCTGAAACATGCTGGTATAACAACCCCGTCACGACGATCCGCGTTAGATTCGCCACCAACGCCACGGGCACCACGCTCAGTAGGATCAACACATTCTCCCACCACGAGCGTCGCGCCAAAACGACGTAGACGAACGCCAGGGCGATGATCCCCACGAAGATCCGCAGACCCGAACAGGCCTGCTCGACCTCAAGCTGGTGTTCGCCCAACAAGAGCGTGTTCCCCTCGGCCAGCGCCGGCTGTCCGAGAATCTGCAGCGTCCAACAACTCAAGTTCGTCGCCAGACGTTGCAGCGGCAGGCTCAACGCGTGCTCCACCCGATAGGGCCACGGGATCATGAACCAGAGAAACCCGATCGAGGGTAGGCTCCACCACAACAACCGAAAACCGCCGAAAAGCCAGACGACCCCCGCGATCCAAACCAGGATCGACCAACCGTCGATCTGTTCGAGCCAGTAGCGGGCCGCGACCCAGCGCATCACGAACGACAGACCGATCAGCGCCAGCCCGGGCCATGCCAAACCGCTCGAAAAACCCGGATAGCTGGCTCGCCGCGCCCATAAAAAGAACAATGCCACCGGGACGACCAGGTATCCGTGCGAGTAGTCCGGCACGCTGTCCCAGGTGGCCACCAACTCGGCCAGCGTCGACGCGTACGCCCAGACGGCCACCCCCGTAAGCACCGCGATGCCTCCAAGCACCTTCGGCGCGAGCCGTTCGGTCCGATCGGCCGCGGCGGCGTCGGCAGTCGGCTCGCGGGTCAATGCTTCTTCCATCTCAACGGCCTGCGTCATGGTATTTCCGGATATCCTGTTTCTTGGAGCGATTGCAGTCGGACCACGCCGCGTTCCCGATCGATGCTCGCCCTTCCGGCAAGCTGTCCGTGCGGCTTCGCCACGTCCCGACGGTCGCCCACGGCGTCCACCGCAACAGGCAGCAAGTCCAGCGACGTCTGGATGCCCAGCTTCCGCAGAATTCGGATCTGCCGCGTCTCGACCGTCCGCGTCGAAATCTTCAGCCGCTCGGCGATCGACGGGATCGATTGGCCGCAGGCCCACAATTGCCACACGGCGCTCTCTCCCCGCGTCAGACCTCGGAGACGGTGCGTTATCTGATCCTTTTCACGTAGGGCCTCGCGGCGCGACTGATCCAGCCGGACGGCGTTCTGGACCGCCTCCCACAGGTTGTCTTCCCGGAACGGCTTTTCCAGAAAATCGACCGCGCCCTCGCAAAGCGCACGCACGACAATGGCCACCGTCGCGTGCGCGGTGAGAAAGACAACGGGCAAGGGAGCCCTCTCGGCCGCCAACCTCCGTTGAACATCGAGCCCGCTGATGTCCAGCACCCGGATTTCGCACACAAGGCAGCCCGGCATCGAACGGTCATATTCGCGAAGGAACTGCAGACCCGACGAATAGGTACGGCACCGCAAGTCCATGCGGCACACCAGGTCATGCACGGCGTTCCGCGCGAGCGCGTCGCTATCGACGATAAAAACGGTAGGTTCTGTATGGATCACGCCACAACTCTCGGAATGACGTCACGAATGATCTGGCAAATCTGGCACGAAACCCGAGCGAGGACTGCGAGACGGCCGCTCCTCGCCTGCGCGTGGGGCGGACATGTTGCACACGGTGCCAAAATCACAAGCTCGAAAACTCGCTTGGGCTCAATGCCATGCCCCAATCAGAAAACCAAGGGGAAACCGAAAAAAGGGAAACCGAAAAAGGAGTTGTCCGGATAGGCCGCGTTGCCGATCAGGCGACGCCTTGGCTCCCACGGCAGGGTCGGCGCGCACTCCGTTCTCCTGGCTTGCGCGGCCGTTCGCAAAAAATTCGATCCACAAGCAATTTTTCGCTGGCACGGCCACTCCGGTGCCCATGCACA
>DOEZ01000477.1 GCA_003532715.1 Planctomycetaceae bacterium | reverse complement strand
AGCGACGAAGCGTCGCAACGGCGAGGGGGCGCCTCAGGGCGCCCCCTCGACACTTACTTTTGCTCGCGCGGATTGTGTTCCGCCGAGCAACCTCAACCCTAATTCCGCGCGACGCGATGGTCGGCTTCACGCTGGTCAGGATCCAGCAGCAACGACGGAATCTCGCGCCGCGTCATCCCCAAAAGGAGCATCCCAGATGCAAACACCGAAACCGAAAAGACGCTTCGAATCCCGCCCGCTGGCCGACCTGCGGCCGCACCCGCGGCAAGCTGAACTGTTCGGCGAGGGCAGTGATCACGAAATCGAAGAACTGGCTGCCGACATTCGCAAGAACGGCGTCATTCACCCGATCGAAGTGACGTCGGACGGCACCATCATTGCTGGCCATCGGCGTGTGAAGGCGTTGCGGCATTTGCAGCGAATCCAAGTCCATTGCTGGGTCCGCGAAGACCTGGAGCAGCTTGGCGAAAACGCAGTCGAGCAACGGTTGATCGAAGATAATTTGAATCGGCGTCAGATGTCGAGACTGGAACAGGCGAGGGCCTATCGGCGACTCAAGGCTCTACAATACAGCGGCAATACAGAAACGGGGGAAGCTGTTGACGGCGACCTCCGTGACTTCCTGGCCACTCGATTCGATACATCTGGACGGACGCTCGACCGTTGGAGTCGGGTGCTCGACACGCCGCCTGAGATCCAGAAAGGGGTCGAGCTTCACATGCTGACGCTCAATCAAGGGACCAAGGTCGCCGATTTGCCGCGAAGCACACAGCGAGAAATGGCGGAACGAATCCGGCAGGGCAAAGATCCGAAAGAGGTTTTCGCCAACTACCTCGGCACGCCGCCCGTTCGCAAGTCTTCTGCCGAAGTGAAGATCGCGAAACTCGTTCGCGCGATCGACGACTGCGACAGCGTCGGCGACGAATTGAGCGCGGTGGCCCCCGCAAGCTCGCTGACGCTTCTGAAAAAGGCCTCCCACAAATTGCAAGAGTTGCTCCGAACCATCGAGTCGAAGCAGCGTCGCGGGAAGCAGCGGCCGCAAAAACAAACCAAACAGAGCGATCACTAGGCCGTCACGAGGCTGCTGTCGGGGCTGCTGATCTAACGCGACAAGGCGACCCGGTCGCTGGCCGCAGTGACGAAAAGCGGCATTTTGTTGCGTTGACGCCCGGCCTCGGGATCGCTCATAATCGAGGAGGTGTCCGTTTCGCGAACCACGTAGCCGATTGTCATGACTTTTTGCTATCCCGAATTCGAGAAGCGAAATCCGCTCCGCGCTCTCGATTGGCGCTGGCGGCGAGCGCATGAACTACTGGCCGGAGGCAAACGCTTTTCAGCCAAACGCGACGATCTGATCACTGGCCGCGCGTTGCGTTACCTTCGCGCGCGAGGCCGGTGTACGAGCGAAAGGGCCATGAGCAGACTTGCGCGCGATTTCCCCGACATCGTCGAAGCATGCGCGCTCAAACGCAACCGGCCCCTCGCTTTGGAAATCGAAGCTCGCCTGCTGTCGGGCCAGAATCCGAGCGATATCGCCGAGTTGACGGGCGCCACGACCATCGGTATCGCGGCCTACGAGGAGCTGTTTTACAACGTCTTGGACCGTCTCGACACTGAAGATTACATTCTGGCACATGCGATTCAGCCCAGAATTCTAACCAACCTGTTCGAAGGCGACTTCGGCACCCTAGTGCGTCGTTATGCCTACCTTGGTGGCCCGGAGGTCCTCGACGTCATGCTTCGTCTGTCCCGGCAGCGTTGCGAGGACGGATCGTTTTCGCATGACTTGACGACAGCGGAGGGAAGATTGCTGTTTCGTGCCGAGTTGGCCATGACCATCGACGGTCTTTCGATCGACGGGGAGGCGGGCTGGAGGTTTTTGCGCGTGCTGCCCGACCTGTTGGCGATGCTCGATGCATGTGCCCCGAAGCCGACGATGCTCGAAGCGTTCGCCGCGATCGTGCCTGCAATTTCGGAAAAGACGCTGTTGGCCGCCGCCCAGGAGAAATTGAAACGGTCGCGGGCCCAGAAGACAAGGAGAGG
This sequence comes from Planctomycetaceae bacterium, assembly GCA_003532715.1. Lineage (GTDB taxonomy): Bacteria > Planctomycetota > Planctomycetia > Pirellulales > Thermoguttaceae > UBA11386. The sequence continues at coordinate 12,337 of DOEZ01000477.1, read as the reverse complement.
CCAAGGACGATCGACCAGAGCGGCCTGAGGTCGTCCAACAAGGCAATCGGTCGCGAAGTCCACGCGGCCGGCACAACACGCGTCGGGGGAGCCCCGCTGCGAGGGCCAAGTTGCCAGGAGTCTCAAAATGGGTTGGGAAACCCGCCGCGGACAAAAGTACTTTTACCGATTGAAGCATGCGGGCGGAAAGAAGCGACGGCACTACATTGGTGCTGGGGTGCTCGGGAAAGTCGCGGCTGGTTTCGATGCGATTGAGCACGCCGAGCGAACCGCGTGGGCAGCTGCTGAGCAAGAAGCTTCGCAACGTCTCGAGGAGGCCCAAGACGCTCTTGATACATTTTGGAATCGATCGGCACTGATCCTCAACGCGAGCCTGCTGGCGGCCGGATTTCACCACCCCAACCGACACCGCTGGAGGCGATGGCATGCCGCACGACGGATTCTTCGAAACGATTGAACTCGGCCGGATATTGGACGACTTGAAAGCGGTTGTCGAGCGGGCCGAGGCGGGTGACCACTCGGTGGTGCCACGGATTCGCGAACTACTTGAACTGGCGCCGCAGATCTGGAAGAACAACAGCGATGCCGCACGGCACGTCGGGGACGCCTGGATCAAATTGCTCGCCGCCGACAACCTGCTGCTTCGGGAGTCGCTTCGAAACGCAGTTGATGCGATGTACGCTGAATTCGGCGGCGATGACCCCACGCCGCTCGAACGCCTGCTGATCGATCGCCTCGTCGTGAGCTGGCTTCAGATGTCGTTTCTCGATGCACGGCTCTCACAGCACCACAGGACGACCGATTCGCCCGACACGACGGTGTGGCAGAAACGACACGATGCGGCTTACCGAAGGCACTTGGAGGCGATCAGGGTGCTGGCCGAAGTTCGAAGGCTGTTGCCACGCTGATAGGGGCGAGTCTGCATGAAAGACGCCTCTGCCGTAAATGGCGACCGACCATGGGCCCCGCTTCTCACGCATCCAAGCCACGCGTACTGTGATTCTCGATCATCATGGCCGCACCGCCCGACCGGCGTGTCGTCGACCGCGAATGCTGGCTTGGTGCCGTGGAGGACGAGATCCGGCTGCTGGTTCTTTTCCAATGGATAAAGAAAGAGAAACACCTTTGGCGGGCAAAGAGACACGTCCACTCCACAGCCCACCCACCCACGCCACGCCCCCGGACTCGTCCACGACGACGTCCGGAGGCTCGCGGCGGGGGAGGACACGGACAAACTCGCTTGGTGCGGCAAGAAACTCTCATCTCATTGGCAAACCGGCTCATCCTCGCCATCGCAAGCAGTGCGTCTCGCGGAAGTCGCACATCGAGCATGACCAACTCGGCCGATAGGTGAAGCGACGAGAGTCGAGGGCATCGAGATACTCGCGAAACAGGGCGAAGAGTCGCACGAAATGGGCCTCGGTACGTGACGCGTAGCGATGGACCATGATCTTCGGCAACTTTGTCTTCACAAGGCTGCGGATCTCGAGCCCAGACTCCTCGCGGCCCGATGCCTGCCTGAGCAGATAGGCGTAACTGCTCAACTGCACCTCGTGTGTCACCTCCGCCGGCTCGGCCGAGCTGCTGGCCGTCTTGAAATCGGTGATGATGGGTCCGTCGGCCGCGTCGAGCACCAGATCGACGATGCCCAGCAACGGGATGCCCATGTCTTCGCCCGTGGTGGGATCGACCAGCGGCATTTCGATCGCGGCTTCCACGGCCAGTGGGCGAGGTTCGTCCTCGGGCAGTTGATCAAGATAGGCACGGACGAGCGCCTCAGTCTGCTGTTTCGCCTTAGCAGCCTCCGCGGTGTTTTCGAAGGGTGGGCCTTCTTGGTCGATCGCCTCCTCCCAGATCGTTCCCAAGCGAGCGGACACATCCTCCGTGGTAAGCGTAACGCCCAGCTGCCGGTGGCGGTAAAACACTTCGAGCCCCGCGTGGCACAGTTTGCCAATGAAGAGGCTTGGCGTCGTGGGCGATTTCACGCCGTCCAGATAGCGCAGTCTGAACGCGAGAGGACACTTGGCCCAGAGCGACAGGCGGCTGGGACTGATGTAGTCCCAAACGCCCCCGTGCCGCCGGTCGAGGCCTTCGTGGGTCAGTAGGTCGATGCTGCTCATCGGACGCCACCGCCCAACACGGCCTCGACGTCGATATCGCCGGCCTTCATGCCCTTCAGCACGTCGATGAGCCCGCTGGCGTCGAGACTCGTGCATTCGACGATCGGCTTGCCAAACATGCGCTGAGCAAGCGTTTCGAGTCGGCGGACGCCGAGCCCCTTGATTTGCCGGGCCAGTTGACTGAGGTAGTCGCATTGCTTCTGCGAGGCCCGCGGGACTCCGTTGCCGTTGTTCTGACCATTGCCATTCTTCTGGCCATGGATCGCGGCACCGCCCGCGTAAGCGTGTCCGTTGGTCGCGGACGCGGCTTTGAGGGCTTCCACCTCATTGCCATTGCCGCCGACCTGGTTCGCGACGGCACCCGCTCGATGCTGGTTAAGTTCGTCCTGGACCGCTTGACGGCACGCGGCGTATGCTCGCTGCACCTGTCGATGAAAGCCGTCGAGGTCGTTTTGGAGCAACGTGGATTCGAGCTCGATTTCGACGTGGCAGCTTGCTGCGGTGCTGCCGTAATCGGGAAGACCGTGCTTTTCGGTTAGCCCGAGGCTGAGTTTGAGGGGCATGGGTTCTATTCTCCATGGGTTTTGGGACAAAGGGCATGCGACACACGCAATACTTACACTGACGAGGATCCTCGCCGCGCGACGCAGGAAAACCAGCCACGCGGCGAGAATCCACCGTCGATCAGTGCGTCGGCTGCAGTTCGCGCAGCGACGCCAGGGCCGCAGCGACGACCTTCGACTTTCGGGAATGCTGCTTCAACGCGCCGAGCAATGAGGCCGTTTGGGACAGCGTCTCGCGCAACGAAGCTCGAACCGCCTCTGCCTGGCCGATCAGCTCGGACAGTTCGCGCGGGCGGGTCTGGACGGAGGAATCGGTTTGCTGGGAAGGATGTTTGGGGCGACCGTTGCCAGCAGGCGGGGTGCTGGCCGAAGCAGCCGAGCCTTTTCGGCCCTTGGGATCGGACGGCGGGGATTCGGGAGACGTCGAAGGCATGAGGGTTTTCCTTCTTCTTTCGTGATTTCGGGAACCGGTTTTGCGACGGTGGCCGGTCCGACTGTCGCGGGAGTCGATTTGCACGGCGTCTTCGGTCGAGACCAGCGCCGAGCCGGGGTCCAGCGGGGCCCAGACGTAGCGACGGTGCGCGTCCAAGGAAAGGACGGGCGATTTCGGATCGGTGATATGCACCTCGCCGAAGCCCAGAGCCAAAGCGCGGGCCAAGTATCGTCGATTCGTGTTCAGCCGAAGCGATTGACCCGAACAGGCGGAGCGAGCCAAAATCACCTCGGTCGGCTTGGAAAAATCGGCCGAGCGGGCCCGGACCACGGCCCGGCCGTTAAGTTCCAGCGTGACCGGCTCGTTGAAGCTGGCCCCGCCGGGCAGGTGCGGCAAGTGTTCCACCAGAAACTGGGCGTCGGCCTGATGGATCTCCAGACTCGCCGCTGCAGCGCGAGCATCCGGCACGTGCCGCTCGATGTCGGGAAACCGCCCTTCCGTGTTGGCTTCCGACCAAAAAGTCCACGGCCCGATGCGGACGACGATCCATTTGTCGCGCTTGCCGACCTGCACGGGCGATGCCTCGGGCAACTCGCGGGAGCGAAACACGCTGGTGCCGCGCAACAGCAGATCTTCGGTCCAAGGAAACGTGAAGCCCGATTCTAACAGCAGCTGGCGGCCGTCGGTGGCGGCAACAGTCCCTTGTTCACCCCGAAGCTGTACGCAGCCCAAGGCGTACCGGGCCGAATTCGGATCGGTCGTCTCCATGGCAGCGGCCAGGGCGCCAACGAGCCGCGGTTCGTTTTCGGCCCACGTCTCCGGCACCGGTGGAAACGCCTTCTTGCTGGTTGGCTCCGTCATGTCGTGCCGGACGACGCACGGCACGGGGCCGTTTTGCCAAGTGGCGCTCACCGAGCCTTTTTGGGGTTCGATCCGGACCGGTTCGTCGCGGCGTCCTTCGACGTCGGCGAGCATGGCGAAGGGAATCCAACAGTTGGCTGCCGACTGTTCGCCCGGGTGATGATATTCGACCGCGCAGTCTTGATCGCGGCAGCGAATCCAAAGGCCGTCGGGACCGGCCTCGAGGTGGACGGGCGGTAGACCGCCGCGGCTGGAAAGACAAAGTGCCCGGCGGAAGACAGCACGAACGTCCAGGGCCAAGCGGCGGGTAATGAGGATCAAGTCTTGAGTCTCCTGTGCAAGAGAAAGTTTCGGGATGGAGGGAAGGCACGCTGTTGGCGAACCGCGATTGCGTCAGAAACGTATCCTGCGGCTACGATACGAGTGCCAGCGGCGAGTCGGCCAACACTTCCCAGTCCAGATGTTTGTCCTGGGTATCGCGTTGATCGTACGGTTCGGGGTCAAAAGCAACGATTGCCGGATCGGCGATGCCGAAGCCGAACCGGGAAATCACGCAGGGACTTTCGCCCGTGGCGCGGGCCACGGCGCGGTTGAGATCGCGTTGGGTCATGGGAATGTCCTTCTAGGAAAAATGAATAGGGGAAGAACCTGTCTGAACGAATCGCTTTGACTTCAGACGGTGTCGGGCGAACAATGAACAGGGGAAAGCCCCTGAAACGAACGACGTCTACAAGGAGAGCCCACCGTGACCACATCGGTGCCACTTCGGCTGCTCTACGACGGCGACTGCCCGTTCTGTCGGCGCGAGGTGCATTGGCTCCAGAAGCAGGACCGCCGCGGGCATCTGGTGGTGGAGGATATCGCGGCGATCGGGTTTGATCCGGCCAAATACGGGCTGAGCATCGAGCAGGTCCAAGGCTCGCTGCACGCGATTCGCCCCGATGGAACGGTCGTCTCGGCGATGGACGCCATCCGGGCCGCCTACGAGGCGGTCGGACTCGGTTGGCTGGTGGCGCCGACGCGGCTGCCGGGAGCGAGACGCGTGTGCGACGCGGCCTACCGTCTGTTCGCACGAAACCGCGTCCGGTGGGGCAATCTACTGGGGCGAGGTTGCAAGCGGGACTGCTCGACGCGATTCCATTAGCCAGTTCTGTTCGAGCCAATCGTTCTCCGCCGCCAGCGCCTCGCCGCGACTGGAATAGGGCCCAAGCACCGGGCCGCCGACCGGCGTCAAATCAGCCGACCAGCGGCCCGTGTGATCCGGTTCGACGTGCGAAGCCCGGCGGATTTTCAGGGGGCCCAACACGTTGAGGTCGATCTTCTCGCCGTAGACGCACCGGATCCGTCCGCCGGATTCAATAAGAAGTTGCATGACCGAAAAGACCTCCCAGGGTCGTGCGGGTTGAAAAGACGGGAATCGGAGCGGACGAAACCGCCTTACCGCGGCCGCCGCAAAATGTTCCGACGCGGCCGGTCTACGAAAAGACCGTCGAGGACCGACTGCACTCGCGACATCTCGGTCGCCACGTGCTGCCGCAAGGTGCTGCTGTCACGCAGCGTCTGGGGCTCGACACCCCGGATGACGCGCCGCGCGTCGGACACCAGCCGGTCCAGCTCGTCGCTGGAACCGACGTTGAGCTCCCGAAACCGCTCGAAAAACTCATTCAGGTTCGTGACGGCCGAGTCGCGAAAGATTTTGGGCTTTCCATCCTCGGTCCCGGCCAGCCGTTCGGTCAGGTGCGAAACGAGCCGAGCCAGTTCGCTCGTAAAGGCTTCTTCGGCCAGGCGGACCGCTTCGCCGAACCGCTCGCGCATCCGTTGGCATTCTTGCTGGTACAGTTCCGGATTGAGCCGACGCAGGTAATCGGGCGGTTCAACTGCTGGAAATTCCCAGGCGATGTCAAAAAGCCCCAACAGGCTGGCCGGGTAGTCGCTCGGGTCGAACAGGGTGCCCAGCCGTCGCCGGGCCGCCTCGCGGAGCTCGCCGTAATGCGCGTCGAGCCGCTGAACGGCTTCTTGGAGTTCCTCGCGAAATTCCTGCATTTGGGTGTTGAACTCGTCGATTCGGTCTTGACGCATCAGGCGCAAGCCCGGCTCCGGATAGGGCAGGCTCAGGGCCTTGACGAAGTTTTGCAACCGTCCGCGGACGGCCGTGACTGCCCGAAACGCCGGGTGGCGGTTATCGAGGAGTTTTTTGCCGGCCGACAAGAAGGTTCCTTCGGCGCCGAACGCGTCGGCCGCCTGAGCCCGCTGGTCGACCGACAGGGATTTCCGAATACCGAGCCAGTGCAACGACACCCGGACGGCCGCCATCGTCGCGCGGAGCGTCTCGGCCGAATCGTTCGTGGGCGTGGACGTGGTGGTCGAGGGGTTTTCAAGTAGGCTGCTCATGAAGTGGTTCTCCGTATGCATTGGAAATAACTGAAGGAAATGGGGTTCAAAGAAAAACGACTTGGGTGAATCACGGCTCTTCCGGTTTCAGACGCGGAACCCGAGAGACGTGCCTTCAGCCCACGGTAGACTCTCGCCCCGATTCGGACCCGGAGCGTGCCACTTCGAGTCAGGGGTGGCCGCCCCGTTGCTTTTCAGCTTCCGCGGGAACCCGCCCTGGGCCACGGAAATCGAGTAGCCTCGAACTTGATGGCTATCGGCCGTCGCGGATGTTTTCGGGTTCGTCGTCATGGAACGGGTGCAACCGGTTGCTTGCTCCACGGACCGAACCGCCAACCGCGCGACGCGCTCGATGAAGCGTACAAACCGACACCGTTCGGCTCTGGAACCGACCACCCCCCCCTTGGCGCACGAATTTTCCACCAAAACGGTGAAATGCCGGTTCAGGCTATTGACATCTCATGGGGGGCGGGTGGCAAAATAGGTCGTTACGTGCGGCGTTTTTGTTTGGCGCGTCGCCGGGCGGGATCGCCGCATGGCGCGCCCCTTCGCCCGGCGACGCGGGCGCGCCGCATCGGTCAATCGTAATTTCCCACTGCTGCTTCATTTCCCCTTTCCATCGAGGAGACAGCTTCTGATGCGAGGCAAATTGAATCCACTGTTTTTTTTGGCGGCCGTGGTTATGTTGGCCGCCACCGCGGTGCAGGCGGTCACGATCGACCTGGTCACCGTCGGCAACCCCGGCAACGCGGCGGATAATACCGGCTACGGCGCGGTGGACTACGCCTACCAGATCGGCAAGCACGAAGTGACGGCCGGCCAGTACACCGCGTTCCTCAACGCCGTGGCGAAAACCGATACCTATGGGTTGTATAATGCGTCCATGGCCATTACGCATTACTCCCTTGGATACGGCAGCGGGATCAACCGTAGCGGTTCGTCCGGCGGCTATAACTACAGTGTTGATGACGCGTTTGTGAATCGTCCGGTGAACTATGTGTCGTGGGGCGATGCAGCCCGTTTTGTCAACTGGCTGGACAACGGCCAGCCGATCGGCGACCAAGGCGACGGGACAACCGAGACCGGTGCGTACACACTCGACGGCGCGACGTCGGCTGCACAGCTGGCCGCGGTGCGCCGCAATCCTGGCTGGACGTGGGCACTTCCCAGTGAAGATGAATGGTACAAGGCCGCCTATCACAAGGGCGGCAACGTTAGCGCCGGCTACTGGCTGTTTCCAACGCAGAGCGATCTGGCACCCGGTCGCGACATGGCTGATGTATCCGGCAACAACGCCAATTACTATGGGACTCCCGTTCCCCTCGCCAACCCGTACTGGGGAACTACGGTCGGACAGTTTCAGAACTCGGAAAGCGCCTATGGCACCTTTGATCAGGGAGGCAATGTCTGGGAATGGAACGAAGCCGTCATTGGCACTTCACGCGGGTTGCGGGGTGGTTCGTTCTATGCCGGGGCTGAATCACCGGCTGACATGTGCTCAACCACGCGGTGGCACGGAGATCCTTCTGCCGACAACAATTACGTTCCACTGGGACTATTCGGCTTCCGCGTCGTGCAGGTTCCCGAGCCCGGCAGTCTTGCCTTGTTGGCTGGGGTCGCTGTGACAATGTTGCTCCGTCGCAGGAGCCAGAACGCGTAAGCGGTTTTTTTCCTTTCACCCTCTACCTTTCCTCTTTCACGCCGGAGGCGCAGCCTCGGCGCGCGCATTGTCTCGCGCTGGCGGCGCGGCGATGAGCACGTTGATGCTCCGATCGCCCCTGCAAGATGGTCCGATGGGCCTGGAGGGTTACTGGAGCGCGCGGACAACCTTCCGAAGAGCCGGCGTTTCATCTTCGGGCAACGCCTGGCCGACCGGTCGATTCGCGTGCTGAGAATACTCGTTGACGCCGGCGACCGTGCGATAAAGGCAGACTTGCTGGCCGAAGCGAATCGCCGGCTCTCGGTTCGTGCACTCGCGGCGATTCGTGCCTTCCCGTCGCGAAATAGGAGACTTGCACCTCGAAACGTACGAGCCCGAATCACAAAAGACCGTCGATGCCGTGCCGGTCGTGGGCCTGGTCGGCCAGATCGTCGAGCAGGTTGATTAGACCATCGAGCGTCTCGACATCGGGCGGATTGCCGACAACCCGGTTTGAGATCTCCAGAAGCAAGCGCCGTTGCTTTTGCAGCGCCGGCCCGTCGAGATGCAGCGCGTAGAGCTTGCAGTGCTCCGCGGGCTGGTTCTTGCGAATCAGGCTCGCGACCGAAGAGAAATCACCAACGCGCGGATTGCCATGGTCGTCCAGAATGCCGGGCGTCGACAGGGCCGTTTCGAGCAGTCGATCCAAGGCGGTGGCCAGACCGTCGGGATCGGTGACGTCCGCATCGTACCGGACGTCGATCAGCAGGGTGGTCTTCTTCACGGTGATTCCCCCTCGCCGTCCGTCTCGCCCTCGGCCTGCTGCTGAAAGTTTTTCCAGAGCGCCTCGGCTTGGCTAAACGTGTCGCCCCACTCGACACGCTCGGCCGTGACGAACATCCAGCCGCCGCCGAAGTTGCCGATGCGGGGCTTCGAACAAGTCTCCGACCAGGTGAGCGACCAGCACTCCCCGGGCCGGAACCGCTTCAAAAACTTCCGGACCAGATGGGCGACGCCATCGAGGTTGCCCCAATCCTCGGAATAGATGTGCAGGCTTTTTCCCTCGTTCTCGCGGTCATGCTCCGACGGATCGTCGAAAGCGTACCCGAAACCGGCGTGCGCGTAATGGTTCGACTCGTAATCGGGCATGTCGCGATACGCGCGGCAACCAACCCAGTCGGCCTTCGTGAGGTCCCATTCGTCGGGCAGGGCGTCTTGCGGACACTCCTGCTCGCCGAAGACGCAGACGATCTCGAGCTGGTGCTTCAGCCATGCCTCTTCTTCCTCGGTAAGCCCGTCAAGAACCTCCGAAAACTCCAAATAGTTGTCAGCCACTTTCGGGCTCCTTGTTTTTGATGCTGTCGATCTCGAACGATTCCAACGGCGGCAGCTCCGGCGGGAGCAGTTTCCGTAACATTCGCCTTGCTTTCATCATCACCGCCTCGGCAGCGCCGGTTCGACCGTGATGATCGTGCTTGATCGCCTCGTCGAGCTTGTCGAGTGCCTTTTGGACCTCGCCAGCCGGAACGACCGGCTCCATGCTTTTGTTGGCCGCCAGCTCGACCAGGTCGTGACCTGGGCGGTACTCGACGATGCACGGGTCGTGTTCGTACTTTCCGTCGCTGTGGCGAGTGTAAGCGATCTCGTGCTCCCGTAAGAACTCTTCCAGCTCCTGGAATTCGCCCCAGGAGGCTTCGTCATCGTAGAGAACCAGCAAGGACGGGCAGTTGCTGTCGTTTTTGTTCCGCTGCTCGCGAACGTCGAGCAGATCCTGGGCGGTTTGCGGCCTCAATGGCGGATCGCCATACTCAATCGACGCACTGGACGCGTCGATCTGGTCGCACAGCGGCTCGACCAGTATTTCGGGAATCTTGCCGCCAATGAAGATACGGGCAGCCATGCGGTCAGCCATCCGACGGTTCCTCTTCTTGTTTCTTGGTCAGTTTCTCGTACTGCTCCTCGTCGAAGTAGTACGTTTCGTAGGGAAGCTCTTCGAGGCAGGTCGCCTGGACCTCGACGTGGCAGTAGCCGCCGTTGGCTTTCCAGATAGCCCAAGTGAGCTGTTCGGCGAACTCTTCTTCCATCATGCCGGCGTACAGGGCACCGTCGCCATGGCCGTCAAGGCTCAGCCCGTCTTTGGGATCATCTGCCAAAAGGCTATCCCAGCAGTCAAAGGGGAAAACCTCGTCGGCCGCGTCTTGGATCGCGTTGATTCGGTGCTCGATCGGATTGGTGATCGTCACGGACATGCTATAGCTTCGGCTCAAGGGTTTTCTCCTCCAGTTGGGTAAGCTCTTGGCAAATGGCCCGCAAGGCCGTGTCGATGTGGGCGTCATGCAGATACACATACAGGCTGTTGGTGTCGAAACCCGACAGCCAAAGACGGTCCCAGCGGAGCCGCATGGCCCCCAGGCCGCGGTTCCGATAGGCCTGCTGCATCTCGGCGAACGTCTTGCCTTGCTCGGCCAGCACGCGGCCGATCGCCTCCGACAGACGCCGGTAATCTTCGGGTTTGATTTTCACGGGGGAGGTTCCTTCAAACGGTCCGGCGGGACGTCTTGCTCGACGTCTTCCGACCGTTCGGGCTGTCGCGACGTGCCGCATTCTGGGCAGCGGTCGTCGCTGGTGTGCGGCGAGTCATCGTGCCACGAGCAACCGCACGGACACCGGTAGTGGTTGGTGAAACGGTTTGGACATGGGTCACACATGCAACGGCTCCGCGTTCAGAAAGGAGGAAAGGACCTTTTAGAAAAAACCCCGGCGGAGTCGGACGCCGCGCGGGACTCCGCCCGACGTCGCGACTCGTGGTGGCGCGTCTCGTTGACCAACCTGCCGGGGGCGGCGGAGGACCGAAAGCGTAGAAGGGCTGTCTTTGGGAGGAGCTGCATACTTCACGCTGGATAACGCACCAGCGGAACCCCCGGGCGATCAGTTATTCAACGGATCAACCCGCTGAATGCGGCGGCCGGGCCTCGACCCGCGGTTTTTGGGCCCATGCCGATACATCCCGCCCCGATCGGCGTCCAGGCATCGCCCGGCCGCCCACGCGCGGAGCTGTTCGACCGATTCGCGGGCCGTATGGGCTACCGGGACGATATTTTGCGCGGCGGCCGCGACCGGGACGTCCAACAAGGCGGCCAACCGGCAACACGCGCGAATCTCTGCCCCCGTCCAATCGGCGTCATCCGGCAGGGCCTGATCCGCTTCGAGGCCGAACGCCTCCAAGTACATCCGCCAGATGGTTTGCTTCTGACGAAGCCCCGGCAGGTCTAAAAACCAGACGCCGTCGAATCGCTCGGCCCGGGTGAACTCGGGAGGCAGTTTCGAGATGTTGTTGCACGTGCAGACGACGTAGACGTCGCTGGTCCGATCGTTGAGCCAGGTCAACAGCGTGCCGAACAGTCGGGCGCTGACACCGCTGTCGCCGTTGCCGCCGGAAGCGACCCCGGAGAGCGCCTTGTCGATCTCATCGATCATCAGCACGGCCGGGGCCATGGCCTCGGCAATCCGCAGGGCAGTTCGGACGTTCTGTTCGGTCTGACCGACCAGCGAGCCCATCAACGCGCCGACGTCGAGAATCAGTGTCGGTCGGCCCGTCTCGGCCCCCAGCGCCTTGCACACGGCGCTTTTGCCCGTGCCGGGCACGCCCAGGAGCATGACGCCTCGGGGTTTTCGCAGTGGGTCGCGGGAACCCTGGCGACGCATTGAGCGAAGGCAAAACGCCTTCAGTGCGTCCAGGCCGCCCAGGTCGTCAAAGCGCTCGCCGCCGCGATGGAGCCCCAGCAGGCCGCTCTTTTTGAGCATTTGGCTTTTGAGTTCCCAGAGCACTTCGGGCCGCAGCGAGCCGTGGCGGACCAAGCTCAAGCTGAAGGCCCCCTCGGCTTCATAGCGGGTCAGCCCGGCGGCCGCGTCGAGAACGGATACCAAAGCATCGCCCTCGGGCAGTTCGCCTTCTTCGGTGGCAATGCTCCGGGCGATCTGGTCGATCTGGTCGCGACCCGGCAGGTCGTGCTCCAGGACAACGATGAGCTTTTCGAGTTCGGCCGGGATGTCGACGATCGGTGAGAGGATAACGATAAACGTCCGGTTCTGCTTGCCGGCGGTGATCTGGTGCGAGAGGGCCTGGACGATCTCGCCGGAATGCAAAAACCGGTGGAAGTTGGGCAACACCAACAGCGTCGTGCCGCCCGGGTTGTTCATGGCGGCCAGCGAGCGGATGGCCGCGAGCGGATCGGCCGCATCCGTTTCGGCCGGTGCTTCCACGCCGGGAACTCGAAAACCCTGTTCCGTGTCCCAGGTCGCCAGCCGCCAGTCGTGCTCGCGGCACAGC
>DOEZ01000636.1 GCA_003532715.1 Planctomycetaceae bacterium | reverse complement strand
ACTGGTCGATCCGTCTCAGGTACACCTCGTGCAGCTTCCGCATGATGGCATGTACCAAATCCTTATTGACGGCCAGGTCCATGAAGAAACGCTCGAAACCTCGCAGTATTTGGCCCGACTGCAGATAATGCAGACGCCACAGACCCACCACGGCTCGATGGGTCGCGGCATATTGCGATTTCGCCCGCGCCGCCAACGACTCGATGGGTTCGTCGTAGAGCGCGGAGTAGTCCCAGCGTTCAAACAGAGCATCGAACTGTTCCAGTTGTTCCGGCGAGTCAATGGCGGCAAGGGCGGGAGCCACCGGATCAAAATAGTAGGCGCCGGCCGCGCGCCTGGCACAGACGCCTCCGCTCGAATCACGGACCAGCGATGAGCCGTCGGAAAGATCTTCGACGTCAAAACGCGCCGGCACGATCAACTCCAGCCCAAAAGGAGTATGCCAAATCTTGGTCTCCTTCGACTCGAACCAGAGCGATTCCGCGTCGGCCCCCATGGCCTCCATGAAATCGTCATCCGGCCGAGCCACGAGTTGCGTCAGGCAGCCGCACCGGATCGGACCCAGCGGAAGGCCAAGCCGAGCGCGGAGCTTCTGATAGGCAAGAACATGGATGCTGGAACAGTCGGTGCCGCCGATGTCATAGGGAATTCTATCCGCCCGACGACGGCTGAGTGTCGCCAGAACGCGTTCACGACTGGTCATGTCATGTCCTTTCATTTTCGTCTCGTGCATCATCTCCGCGGGTCGTCCGTCGCGTCGCCCAATGCGACCGATTTCGACTACAAGTTGAACTTCGGGCCGTCCAGGTTTCTCTTCGTGTAGTCGGCGTCGGCGGCGACTTCGGCGCCCAAAATGGTCTCGGTGTTGTATTTGGTCGGTAAATTCATGCCTTCGTTCGTAATGCGCACGAGATACAATCCCGGCGCGACGCCGGGCGAGTCGGCACCCTCGATTCGCATCAGGGCGACGCCTTGCTCGTTGGTGGTGCCCGTGGCCTGCTTGATATTCGGGCCCAGGAACGCTTCGGGCTCAAAGACGACGGTTGCCCCGGCCAACGGGCGGCCGCCGATCGTTACCATTGTCATCACGCTCATTAGGCCCTTCTTCGACTCATGCCACGCCTCGATCCGTTTGGTCACCTCATCCGCATCGACCGACTTGTCGTTACTGTTGTCGAGATTGGCCAGGGCCGCTTTCAAACTCGGAGCCTTCTCCAGTTCCACCCCGTCGATCTTGCCGTCTTGGTTCGCGTCGTATTGTTCCATGGCCGCCGCCCCGGCCGCCTTCGCGTCGATCGAAGGCGGTTTCACGCGAGACGGAGCACGCGAACAACCTGAGTTACAGTACAACGCGATGGCCAACACCAGGATGCCGACGAAGAAAAGTCGATTTGTCATGATTGCTCCATTATGGGTAGGGCTTCGAAAGGAAACCGTCGGCGGCTTGCCGAGCCGGAACTGGTAATATCAGTCTGATCCTAGCGAGGCTCGCAATGATTGTCAAGCGACTATGGGAGCCTGGACCCGTACCGTGAATACCACACATCGAGCTATCAGAGGCCCGCCAATGGAAAGGTGCGAATCGCCTCACGCCGCGACGCTGCCGAACGATCGGGGTATACTACTAACGGCCGACGAGGTGTTGACGAGTTGGGGGCGCACCGGCAAGTGGCTCCGCATGGAACACTGGGACGTCCTCCCCGACGTTGTTTCGATCGGTAGGCGATTCGGCAATGGATTCCCCGTCACGTGCGTGGCGGTGCGCGAACCCTACACAGAGAGCTTCGAGAAGATTTCAGCCTCGAGCAGCTATGGCGGCAACCCCATGGCCTGCGCCGCCGCCTTGGCGAGCACCGAAGTCATCGAGGAAGAGAACCTGTTGGATCATGCGATGGAACTCGGAGACCATTGCCTGAAGATCCTCAACGAAATGAAGCAGCGGCATCCGATCATCGGTGACGTGCGATGCAAGGGCGGACTGATGGGCATCGAACTGGTAAAGGACCGCGAAACCAAGGAGCCGTTCAACAAGGCCGGCGAGTTTGTCTATCAGCACGCTTTTCGTAACGGCCTGACATGGATTCCGGCCGGCCACATTCTGCGAATGAGCCCGCCGATCGTGATGGACCTCGATACGGCCGCGAAGGGGTCGGAAATCATCGAAGAGGCCATCGGGGCGGCCGAAAAAGAGTTGACCTAAAGCACCATCCCTCCATCCTGCTCCCACCTAAGGAGATTCGATCATGAATCCACTTCCATCGAGACGCTCGTTCCTGCAAGCGGTCGGACTTAGCGCGGCCGCTTTTGGCTTCCACGGTTCGGTTTACGGCCAGGAGAAGAACTTACCCAAAGAAGGGGTGATTCAGGGTTTCGAGCAAGCCGAGGACGACCCAAACACATCGAAGGACTGGCAACCGGTATCGGACCGCAAAGTTCGGATGGGCATTGTTGGATACGGATACTGCCGATTCGGAGCGGCATTCGGCTTCCAGGACCATCCGAACGTCGAGGTCGTCGCCGTCAGCGACCTGTTCGCCGACCGGTGCGATGGCTTGGCGAAGGCGTGTCGCTGCGCGAAGACGTATCCGTCACTCGAAGAACTGGTCAAGGACGAAACGATCGAAGCTGTGTTCGTGGCGACCGACGCGCCGAGCCACGCCCGGCACTGCATCGACGTGATGAAGCACGGCAAGCACGTCTGCACGGCTGTTCCGGCCGTGTACGGCTCGGTCGAGGATGCCGACCGTTTGTTCGAGGCGGTTAAATCGACGGGACGAAAGTACATGATGTTCGAAACTTCGGCTTTCCATGCCGATTGCCACGCGATGCGCAAGCTCTACAACGCGGGGTTTTTCGGGAAGCTCGTCTACTCCGAGGGAGAGTACTTTCACTATGCGGTGTCGGTGATTCCGTCTTACAAGGACTGGCGGGTCGGCGTGCCTCCACAATGGTATCCGACACATTCGAACGCGTATTACACGTGTGTCACGGGCGGTGGCTTCACGGAAGTTTCCTGCATGGGCATGCCGAGCGTGATCGAGGCACTACAGCCGCAAAACAATCGGTACAAGAATCCCTTTGGCACCGAAATAGCCTTGTTCCGAACGACCGAAGGCGGCATGGCGCGCATGGCCGTCAGTTGGGACACACCCGGTCGCAGCGGTGAGATGGGCAGGATCCGCGGGCAGAAGGGAACCTTCTACAACAAGTACGACGGCTTGGAGAAGCGACTTCCCAAGGTCACTCGCCCCCCGTTGCCGCCAGGGGTTGCCGCCGGCGGCCACGAAGGCTCGCACGGTCATCTCACCGAAGAGTTCATTCGATCGATTCTCGAGGATCGCACGCCCTTGATCGACATCGCCTGGGCACTAAACCTGACCGTTCCGGGCGTGGTCGCGCACCAATCGGCGTTGAACGACGGTGAATTGATGAAAGTCCCTGTCTACAGTCTTGGATAAGTTGCCAACATGTGAAAGGGCAATGTCGCGAGAAGCGTTCTCCTCCCGAGGCACTCTCTCCCGCTCAAAACAAGAAGGAGTAGCGAGCATGAGTGAATCATCCACAAGACGCGCGTTCCTACAGGCGGTCGGACTTAGCGCGGCCGCCCTCGGGCTTCGCGGTTCGGCTATGGCCCAAGACCAGGCCGATAAGAAAGTCATCCAGGGCTTCGACGAAGTTGAGAATGGCCCAAACACGTCGAAGAACTGGAGGCCGATCTCGAATCGCAAGATCCGCGTCGGCATTGCCGGATACGGCGTTTGCCGTTTCGGCGCGGCCTTTGGCTTTCAGGACCATCCGAACGTCGAGGTCGTGGCGGTCAGCGATCTGTTTCCCGACCGCTGCGCCGAGCTGGCGAAAAAGTGCCGTTGTGGCAAGACCTATCCGTCGATCGAAGAAATGGTCAAGGACGATGCGATCGAGGCTGTGTTCGTGGCGACCGACGCGCCGAGCCACGCTCGGCACTGTATCGAGGTGATGAAGCACGGCAAGCACGTTTGCACCGCCGTTCCGGCGGTCTGGGGCGGGGCGTCCGAGGAAGCGGATGAACTGCTCGAAATCGTGAAGACAACCGGACTGAAGTACATGATGTTCGAGACCTCGTGCTTCCGCGCCGACTGTTACGCCATGCGGCAAGTCTACATGGCGGGCGGCTTCGGCCAGTTGGTCTATTCCGAGGGCGAGTACTACCATTATCATGGCGACGGTTCGATTGCTTCTTATGAAAACTGGCGCGAGGGCATGCCGCCCCTCTGGTATCCGACCCACTCGACGGCCTACTACGTCGGCGTCACCGACCATGCTTTTACGACCGTCTCGTGCATGGGTTTCAAGTCGGGATCGCGACTGTTTCTGCCCGGCGCCAACCAGTATGGCAACGAGTACACCGACGAAGTGGCCCTGTTCGCGACGACCGAGGGCGGAACGTCGCGGATGTTGAAAGCGCGCAGCACGTACAAGAAGGGAGGCGAGACGGGCCGCGTTTTCGGTGAGAATGGCTGGATGGACGGGACGAAATACTTGGGTTCGATGACCAAGCTGCCCAACATCGAACGGCCCAGCTTGCCGCCCGGCGTGGACGCCGGCGGCCACGGCGGCTCGCACGGCCGATTGACCGACGAATTCATCTCGTCGATCCTCGCCGACCGCAAACCGCTGGTCGACATCTATCAGTCCCTCAACATGACCGTGCCCGGCATCATCGCCCATCAGTCGGCTCTGAAGGACGGCGAAACCATGAAGGTGCCTAGCTACCGAGCGTAGCCCAAGGAATTGAAAGACATATCATCATGAAGACGGTGCATTTTGGAATCATCGGCTGTGGGCTGGTGGGCCGCGAGTTCGCCAGCGCGGCAATACGATGGGGACACTTGGTCGATGCGAACTCGCGGCCGAAGATCGTCGCCGTATGCGACAAGAACCCCGACCGACTCGAACTACTGGAATACGACGGCGGCGAGACTGTCGCGGTGGGATAGTGCATCGAGACGCGACAAAGTGAACGCAAAACCGCTGGCAATACTGACCGTCGTCGTCATGGTCGCGCAAACACTCCTGATGCGCGCCGCGTTGGCGCATTGGCCCGTCGGAATGGTCGGCACGTTCTCGCGAGTGTTCACGATCGCAATGCTCGGTGCCTGGGTGCTCGGCCGCGGCCGTGGATGGCGGCGACTGAAACCGCGGGGTTCGGGCGGCTGGCTCGCGGCGATGAGCGTAAACGCGATCGTCATTAACCTGCTGTTGTTCACGTCGCTCAAATACACCACCGTCACCAACCACGCCCTTCTCTATCGTTTGGATGTCGTCTTCGTCATCCTGATCGGCATCGTACTTGGGCTGGAACGAATCGGTTGGCGCGAACTCCTCTTGCTCCCCTTGATGCTCTTCGGAGTGGCGTGCGTGGCCGAAATCCGGTTCACCCGCTTGGAACCCCATGTGACGGGCGACCTCATGGTCGTCGGCGGCGCCTTGGGATTCGCGATCAACGCCTTCATCCTGCGGCGCATCTTTCGCGCAATGGACACCGAGGCCGTCGCCTTGATCAACGTTTCGGCCACGGGCTTGGGATTCCTCGGAACCATGCTCGTCCGAAATGAGTTGACCAATTTCGGCGATGGCCTGATGGACACGGCCGCATGGCTCTGGGTCGCCCTCTTCGGAATGACTTTCGCCATCTACCTGACGCTCTACTACGCAACCCTCGGCCGCATGCCGGTCTGGAAACTTCGCATGTGGATGCTCTCCGCGCCCGTGATGGTCGCGGTCGCCGACTGGATTCTGTGGGATACCCGACTGAGCACCCAACAGCGGATCGGCATGGGCATGGTCCTGGCGGGACTCGCCGGATTGATCCACCTGGAACGCAACGGGAGATTTCTCCCGCGCAACGGCAATCTGAAGGAATGACGACGCCGTCGCGCCGTGAGCCCGGTTCTGTCACAACACGCATACCAACCCGAAGCGCAAGC
>DOEZ01000033.1 GCA_003532715.1 Planctomycetaceae bacterium | reverse complement strand
CGTTGCATTCGTACCGCCGAAGCCGAAGCTGTTCGACATGACGGTGCGGATCGCGCGCTCCCGGGCTTGGTTGGGCGTGTAGTCGAGATCGCAAACCGGATCGGGTGTCTCGTAGTTGATCGTCGGTGGAACTAGGTTGTGTTTTATCGCAAGAATCGACAAAACCAATTCGACGCCGCCGCTGGCCCCCAGAAGGTGCCCCAACTGGCTCTTCGTGCTCGAGATGGCGACCCGGCGGGCATGTTCGCCGAAGACGCTCTTGATCGCCTTCGTTTCCGCCTGATCGCCCAACGGCGTACTCGTCCCATGAGTGTTGATGTAATCGATCTCGGTGACGTCCATCTGCGCGTCGGCCAACGCCACTGACATTGCCCTGGCCGCGCCCGTGCCGTTTTCGTTGGGCTGGGTGATGTGGCTTCCGTCGGCCGTTGCGCCGCAGCCGAGCATCTCCGCCAAAATCTCGGCGCCGCGCGCCTGGGCATGTTCCAACGACTCCAGAACGAGAACACCCGCCCCCTCGGCCATCACGAATCCGTCGCGATCGCGGTCGAAGGGCCGGCTGGCTCGCGCCGGGTCGTCATTACGCTCCGAGAGCGCTTTCATTCGCGTGAAGCCGGCGATAGCCATGGGGGTCAGCGCCGCCTCGCTCCCGCCGGTGATCATCACGTCGGCCGCACCACGCTCGATCGTCTTGACGGCGTCGGCGATGGCGTTCGACGCGCTGGCGCACGCGGTCGATACGGCCGTATTCGGACCTTGAAGGCCAAACTGAATCGACACCTGGCCGCTGGCCGCGTTGACCATCAGTTTGGGAATCGTAAACGGCGAGACCTTGTCGGGACCGCGTTCGATCAACTTCGTGTGTTGAACTTCGATTTCGCTCAATCCGCCGATGCCCGAGCCGATGATCACGCCGCAACGGAACGGGTCTTCCTCGGCGAAATCGATTCCCGATTGCTTCATCGCGTCGACGGCGGCCGTCAACGCGAACTGGCAGAATCGGTCGAGCCGTTTGGCGTCTTTCGGACCTACATAGCCGTCCAAAGACCAATTATCGGTCACCTGACCACCGAAACGAACCTGAAATTTGGAGCAGTCGAAACCGACAAACGGTCGGATTCCACTTTCTCCATTGCAGACCCGCGTCCACAGTTCATCGACACGGCACCCCAACGCGGTGACCACGCCTAACCCAGTTACGACAACGCGCCGTTTCATCGAATTTCGCCACGAAGAGAAGGAATAGGTGATCGGGTGCTTGCCCAAAGGGACTCGGTTCCGCTCGCTTTCGCTCGACGCGGAACCCCCGGCTTGCTCGCCGTGCCCTAGGAGGCGTCATCCTTTTCTTCCATGGCCTGTTCGATATGCTCGATGGCCTGGCCGACCGTCTGAATCTTCTCGGCGGCGTCGTCCGGAATGTTGATGTCGAACTCCTCCTCCAATTCCATGACCAATTCGACCGTATCCAACGAATCGGCCCCCAGGTCGTTCACGAACGACGTCTCCCGGGAAATCTGGTCCTTGCCGACGCCCAACTGCTCGGCAACAATGTCAATCACTCGTTCTTCGACTGAGGCCACTTGTCGGTCCTCCTGTGGTTCACTTCATGCCAGGGGGATATCGAAATCCCCATCTTCCAACCAAACTAATTGCCTTGAGAAGATGCAAATCCTGCAACTTGCCTCACCTACTGACAACCCTACAAGCCTTCAATCTATAACGACTTTGGCTTGGCGTGTCTATATCTCCCGGGCAAATTCGACGCGAAAAAACGCTTTATTCAACGACTGTCGTCCATCTCCGAGGGCTTCGAAAACCCCGCCAACGGAAGGTCCCGATGGCTCTTTCCGACGGCCTACACGGTCAATCCCCCGTCGACCGTCAAAACCTGGCCCGTGATGTACGACGCGGCCTCGGACGCCAGGAAAAGAACCGCATCGGCCACGTCTCGCGGTTGTCCCAGGCGGCCCAGCGGGACTCGCTCGACCACCGCCTTGACAATGTCTTCCCCCATCTTCGCGGTCATGTCGGTTTCAATGAAGCCGGGAGCCACCGCATTGACCGTGATATTCCGACCCGCCAGTTCCATCGCTACCGTTCGAGTCAGCCCAATGACACCCGCCTTCGAGGCCGAATAGTTGGACTGACCTGGGTTGCCCATGAGGCCCGAAACGCTTGCTATGTTGATAATCCGTCCGCGATGCCCCTTCATGAGGGGTTTGGCAGCAGCTCGCGTGAACAGAAACGTCCCGCGAAGGTTGATGTTCAACACGCTGTCCCACTGGTCGTCCTTCATTCGCACGATCAGGCCATCCCGAGTGATCCCCGCGTTGTTGACCAGGATCTGAAGGCCCCCCCAGCGGTCGACTACTTCATCGACGACCTGGTTCACCCGGGCACTATCGGTCACGTCGCAGCCGTACGCAGCCGCTTCCCCCCCCGCCACTTTGATCGACTCCACCGTTTCGCCGAGAAGATCCGTATTCACGTCGATGCACGCGACCTTGGCTCCACAACCGGCCAATGTCTCGGCGATCAGACGGCCAAGACCGCGACCGGCACCCGTTACAATCGCAATCTGGCCGGTTAGGTCGGTCGCAAGATGACTAGGGCCGTGGTTTGTCATGGGTCCATCCTCGTGGCTGAGAGAAGTAGTAGTTGACTATCTGTCCATCCCAAAGTGGGGTCACACGTCGACGCTTTGGCAGGCGACCTTCCGGTCGATCCGTCGTAGCAATCCACGCAAGACCCGGCCCGGCCCAACCTCATAGAACTCATCCACTCCCTGGGCGAGAAGATAACGCATGGAGTCCTCCCAGCGCACAGGCTGAAGGACCTGTTTGATCAGTAGCTGACGGATTTCCTCCGGGTCGTCGTGCGGTCGAGCATCGACGTTTGAGACGACCGGGATGCGTGGCTTTCGCATCGTAACGTCTGCCAGGGCCTCAGCCAGTTGTTCGTCGGCCGGCCGCATGATTCGAGTGTGAAAGGCCCCGGCGACCGCCAGGGGGACAGCTTTCATGGCCCCCATCGGCTGGGCCATCTCGGCCGCACGCTCACATGCCGCATTCGATCCCGAAACGACGATATTGCCCGGGCAAAGCAGGTTGGCGATTTCGAGAACATCGTCGCCTCTCGCTTTGTCGCAGAGGGTCTCTACCTGGACCCGTTCGAGGCCTAGAATGCTGACCATGCCGCTAGGCGTGGCGTCGGCCGCCTGTTGCATCGCGGCACCGCGACGCTGGACCAGCGTCAAACCGTCCTCGAACTCCATAACGCCGGCGAAAACCATCGCCGTATATTCTCCGAGGCTCAATCCGGCAGCCGCCTCGCACGAAAGAACTACCTCGGGTGATTCCTGCCGCAGCCACTCCAGGGCGGCCAGACTCGTTACAAACAACGCCGGTTGGCTGAAAACCGTCGAATCGAGACGGTCCGCGGGGCCTTCAAAACAGAGCTTGGCCAGATCATAGCCAATCACGTCGGCGGCCCGATCGTAGATCGCTCGCACGCTCGAGAGCGACTCGGCCAGTTGCCGACCCATTCCGACCGTTTGCGCTCCCTGACCGGGAAAGAGAAAGGCAATTTTGCTCATGATAGTCCAGCCTCGCACGTCAATCCATGGTGCGGCAACCCGCTCTCCCTAACAGGTAGCAACTCGGTACTCACGATGATGCCACGATAAGCGTTGACTTACCCGGGGAACATGCCACCGAGACGGCATAACAACCCATCGCTTGGCCGATCCTATCGACTCCCACCTTAAAGCGGGGGTCGGTCGGCAAGTTCGTGAATCTCAGGACTCGATCTCGACGAGCCGACGTCCCATGTAGTGACCGCATTTCGGGCAGATCACGTGCGACGGCTTCACCGTGCTGCACTTGGGACAGTACTGAAGCTCCAGCGGTTTCTTGGCGTCGTGCGCACGACGGATGCCGGTACGGTGGTTGGAGTGTTTTCTTTTTGGAACGGCCATCGAACTACTCGGTAAGGGCAGAATGTCCTGTAAAGAACCGACAATTAACGCCTGGGAATCCCCTATGTTAGATGGTTCCGTTCGATGTGTCAACCGGACGCGACGGTAATTGAACCCAGGGCCAAGATGAACCTCGAAAGGACTTTCGACGTCGGCTCTGGCACCCCCCGACACCACGATATCGGCACTTCGTGGTCGAAATAGCCATATGGAATGAACCAGCCTCGGCATACCCCCCCACTGGGCACTATTCCTGCCGACGCTCATCACCTGTCTGTTCAATTTCGTCTCGGCCACCGCGTTCGGCTCGAATCTCACCCTTCACCATGTTCCGCTTGTCGCGATCCCGTTCAACCTTATCGATTATGACAGCTCTACGAGTTTGTCTGCGCGCGACGAATCCTCGCGGTCGAAACACCTAGTAAATGAGTATCCGATCTCAGCGGGGGCGTATCTACGCGAAGGTCGATACCGGAGGTGGATCGCAGATGCGCGGCACAACGAGCGGTTTTTTGTTTCTTGGCGGTTTGCTGCCATGGCTTGTCCTTTCCGGCATGGCTCCTGCCCAGCAGGTTACCCCGGCGCCGCTCCCCCCGATCTACACGGCCTGGATCGAGCCAACCGAGGCCACCGCTTCCGATGAAGTCGCCACGCCCAACGGAAAGAAGACGACCAAACAAAACGGCGAAAACGGCGAAGATGAAGACCACGAGGTCGACGAGAACGACGAACTCGACTTCCTGAAAACGGATCTCCGCGAGTTGTCGCAAACACGCGTGACCGCCCCGGCCATGAACGCCGAAGTAACCAGCGTCTCGCGACAGGTAAGCACGGTCGGCCGGTCGCCCAGCGCGGTCTTCGTTATCACCAACGAAATGATCCGCCGCAGCGGCTCGACCTGCGTGCCCGAATTGCTTCGCATGGCGCCCGGCGTCAGCGTCGCCAAAATATCTTCGCATTCGTGGGCAATCGGCATCCGCGGGCAACAAGGCCGCTTCTCGAAACTGCTATTGGTGATGATCGACGGCCGAAGCGTCTACAACCCGTTCTTCTCGGGCACCTACTGGGACATGCAGGACATGGTCCTCGAGGACATCGAGCGGATCGAGGTGATCCGCGGCCCCGGCGGAACGATTTGGGGCGCCAACGCCGTCGACGGCGTGATCAACATTATCACGAAGCGAGCGGGCGATACCCAGGGAATCTACGCCCACGTCGGAGGCGGCAACTACGACCTGCTTAACGACGCCGTTCGCGTGGGCGGCAGCGACGGCAAGGGCCTTGAGTGGCGAATCTGGGGAAAACACTTCGAACGCGGACCCGGCTACCTGCCCGGCATGGGGCTCGCCTGGGACAACTGGCGCGGCGCCCACGGCGGTTTTCGCGCCGACTGGGACGTCGACCAAACGGGACGCGACCAACTCACGGCCTTGGGCTCCTACTGCTCGGGCAGCGAAGGGCAAGTGAGCACGTGGCCCATGCCCTATGAGCCTTACTACGAAACGTTCGACGAGGACATGAAGTTCGCCGACCAGAACGTCCTGCTCCGCTGGACGCACAAGGTCCACGACGACTCGGAATGGAGCTTCCAAACCTACGTCGATCGGTGCTATCGGAGGCAACTGGCCGGCGGCCGAGCCATGTGGACGACGATGGACTTCGACTTCCAACATCGTTTCCTGCTTGGCGAACGAAACCGCATGATCTGGGGGCTCGAATACCGCGAGGTCGGCACCTACGCGCCCGAAGGCAATTTCTTCCTGACCTTCGAGCCCGACAAGATGAGCTACCGCGTCTTCAGCGGCTTCGTTCAGGACGAAATCGAGTTGGTCGAGGACCACTGGTTCTTGACCCTGGGCACCAAGATGGAGCAGAACAACTTCTCGGGATTCGAGATTCAGCCGAGCATCCGCCTTCTTTGGATGCCCGACGAAACTCACGCCCTTTGGGGCGCCATTTCGCGGCCCGTCTCCACGCCGGCCATCTATCAGGAGGCGAGCACCATGAACGTGGGGCCCTCTCCGTCTCCCATTTGGCCGACGTTCGCGCGACTCACCGGCAACACGGCCTTTCAGTCGGAGAAGATGCTGGCCTATGAAATCGGCTACCGCACCCAGGTAACCGAACGGTTCTCGTGGGACGTGGCCACCTACTACAACGTCTATTCGGGATTGAACGGATTCGTGTTCGACTCCTTCTACCCCGAGGACACGTATTGGGTCATGGAATCAAAATGGCTCAATCACGTCAGCGGCGAAGCCTACGGCGTCGAATTGTCGGCCTCGTACGACATCAACGACCGTTGGCGACTCTGGGGATTCTACTGCTATCAACGCACCGAGTGGAACAGGACGCCGGAGGAAGGCCTATTCCATTACGATCGGGTCATCCCGCGAAACCAGGCTCGACTGCAATCCTCGTGGAAGCTGGCGACCAACTGGGATTTCGACGCGGCCCTCCGCTATGTCGACAACCTGCCCAGCCAGAATGTACCCCGCTACCTGACCATGGATCTCCGCCTTGCCTGGCGACCGACGAAATACTGCGAGGCAGCCGTCGTCGGACAAAACCTGTTCCAGCCACACCACTGGGAATTCGGCCCGGAAACCTTCGGTCTCGGCACGACCGAAGTCCGCCGCACCGTCTACGGCCAGGTGACCTTGCGGCATTAGTCGCCAGCGGTGGCGCCGTGTCCCGAAGCGGCTAACGCGCGCTCCCCTCGAATCGGCCGAAGATCATTCGGCCGGCGCTGGTTTGCAGGACGCTGGTCACAGCAATTTGGACTTGCTCGTTGACGTGTTCTCGTCCGCCCTCGACGACCACCATGGTCCCGTCCTCGAGGTAGCCGACACCTTGACCGGGCTCCTCGCCCGTCTTGACCAGCCGCACCTGAATGTGTTCGCCAGGCAAGAAGATCGGCTTCAGGGCGTTGGCCACGTCGTTCAGATTGATCACGTCAACGCCTTGCACGCGAGCGATCTTGTTCAGATTGTAATCGTTCGTGACCAGCTTGCCTTCGAGGTGCTTCGCCAGCGTCACCAGCTTGGCGTCGACCGTCTGACCCGCGAATTCCGGCAGATCGCGGTCGAAGATATCGAGATCGACCTTGGGATTCCCTCGCAGCCGGTTGAGCACGTCGAGACCTCGGCGACCGCGTCCGCGGCGCAGTCGATCGTCGCTGTCGGCAATGCCTTGCAGTTCGCCGATCACGAAACGCGGCATGATCAGTTGGCTATCGAACAGGTTCGCCTCGATCACGTCGGCGATTCGTCCGTCGATGATTACGCTCGTATCGAGGATGTACGGTCGACGGCCCTTCGCCTCCTTGGCGAACTCGACGTAAGGGATTATAAAGCGAAAATCATTGCGCGTTTGCAGCAAAAGGCTGATGCACACGTAACAAATCACTACCGCCAGGGCAACGCTCACCATGGTGCGGTGCGATTGTTCCTTTGGCAGAATCGGGCTGATGGCCGCTCCGGCCACATAGGCAAAGAAAAGACCCACGATCAGGCCGAAGTAGACCGACGAGATTACGTCGAGACGCTTGCGCCGAATCGCAATGTCCGCCACGACCACAATAAAGGACGTGCTGATCATCGCAATCAGTACCGTCCACATCATCGCGGGACGGTCGTTGGGAATCAGGCCCGTCGAGATGAACCAGACAGGCATTCCCGCCGACACGAGAATGAAGAGAATACGTAGGATGGTTAACGCCATGGATTCATGACCCTTATGAACAAGACCATTGTACCTTGGATGATTTTAGATTCTCTGCTGCAATTGTGCGGTCAGTAGCTCCCAAAACGTTTCGAGCGATTGGGGTATCACGTTCGTTCGGCCGATCACCGGCATGAAGTTCGTGTCGGCGCTCCACCGAGGAACAATGTGCCAGTGCAGGTGGCCGGGCAATCCGGCCCCCGCCGCATGGCCAAGGTTCAACCCCACGTTGAAGCCCTCGGGATGAAGAATCGCCTCGATCGCCCCCACCATCCGCGTGATTGTTCGGGCCAACTCCACCTCGGCCGACGGCGTTAATGCGTCGAGTCGGGCCACATGCCGCCGAGGTGCCACCAACAAATGGCCGTTGTTGTACGGGTAGCGGTTGAGCACCGTCACGACGTGCTTGCCGATTTCGACCACGTAGCGGTCCGGCGTCTTGGCGTCCACGGCCGCCTGGCAAAGAAAACAATCCGGGGCGGCCCCGTCGAGCAACGGCAGTTCGCCGCCGTTGGCCCGAGGCTGTTCCTTGTTGCCGACAATGTAGGCCAATCGCCACGGCGCCCAAAGCGGATCGTCAACCACCGTTCGCGGTCTCCCGTCTTGTTTCGTGCTTGTTCAAGAACCAGGCCAGTCACCTTCGATTGTATCATGGAAGGTGGCCGACACACCATTAAGGGGCAGGGGACCTCCAATCGGGACACCCTTTGGCCCTCACGCCAAATGGTCCTCGCCGATGCAGGTTCCCGGTTTCCGGGCTGTAAGTCTATAAAGCAAAGGGATTTCGGACAAGGCCACCTGCCCGCCATCGCATTTTCGGCGGACTGGTGGGGCTCGCTGCGCTCGACC
>DOEZ01000027.1 GCA_003532715.1 Planctomycetaceae bacterium | reverse complement strand
TCATGCCGTTCGCGAAGCAGGCCAAACTTTCGCTCGAAAACCTGGGCAAACAGGCGGTCGAGGCCAATGTCTCGATCGCGACGACGCCTTGGCAATGGGACGACCGCTCGATGCATTTCCGCACGACCTGGTTCGCCCAGCGCAACATCGAAACGGCCGCGAACGGCACGAAGGCGTTCGATTGGAACTACCTGACGGCCGCCGGCAAGGGCGTATTCGTCGGCGATTCGCTCGCGCTGTTGAACCGCTCCGCCGCGTGGTGGGGCGAGGGCGACGAGAAGANNCACCGGCACCGAGGACTACTACGGCTATGCTTGGTGTACGCCCCAGGTGTTCGAGTCGCCGTTCCACGGGCAGCCGCGAGCCGAAGGCCCGCGAAACTTCGGCAACATCACCAACACCCGCGTGCGTTTGTTGGACGCGATTCCGTTCAACGAGTCGTTCCGCTTCGACATGGAGATTTGGCACTGGGCCGCGACCACGGTCGACTATGCCGTCACCACCTACTGGTACGGCATGGCCGGAGTGAGGCCGACCGTCGGCCCGATGCCCGACGAAGCCGTTCAGCCGGTGAAGCACAAGACCGACGTGATCATCCCGGGCTTCAAGCTCTTGAAGATGCCAGCCGGCACGGTCGAGCTTCAGAATATCCGCAATTTCGGACGCGACAAATGGAAGGACGACGACCAACTTTGGTGGCAACATGCCAAGCCGGGAGACAAGCTCGATTTGGGCATCTCGGTCGAGAAAGCCGGACGATACGCGATCGTCTTGAACATGACGAAAGCCCCCGACTACGCCATGGTCCAGTTCCACGTGAACGGCAAGAAGGCTGGTGAACCGGTCGATTTCTACTTCCCCAGCGTCCAGCCGGCCGAGCCCATCACGCTGGGCCCCTTTGATTTCGACAAGGGAGACCACAAGCTCTCGATCGAAATCGTCGGCGCCAACGAACGGGCGAGAAAGGGCTTCATGGTCGGCATCGACCAGATTCAAGTCAAGCCGATTAAGTAGAAACGCTTCGCCTCATGGCGGACCATCATCGCCGGGCGGTTCTTCGGAGCCGCTCGGCGTTTCTTTTGGTTGAATCAACCGCGCGTCGAGCCAGTTGGCGTAGTCGAGCTGATCGGCCCGCTCGCCGAAATCGACGACCAGGTCGAGCCGCTTCGCGCCGGTCAGGTCGACGCGAATCGGAACCGGCTTGTCGCCGCCCCGAACCGGGTCGCTCGCCAATCGGCGTTGGCGATCGACGAAGACGTAGTAGCGCGCGCTGCCGCCCCCCTCGGCCCGATCGTCGATGGCCAGCTCCGCCTCGAATCGCTCGACCGGCTCGTTCAACAGGTAGGTCAGTCGCGACGAACTATGCATGCCCAGCCCTTTCAGATACACATCGCCGTTGGCGCGGAACTGGCCGCCGAGGACGTTTCGGTCGGTCCGATAGGGCCAAGCCAGATCGAGAAACGGCACGTGGCGGTATCCGTCGTCGGCCCGGTCGGACAGATACACCGCGCGACCGGTCAACGGCTGGACGAAAACACATCGCGCGGCATCGGTCTTCCAATCGGCCGGGCTTACCACGAGCGGCTTGATTCGCAGCGAACCCTCTTCGATCGCCGACCGCTCGACCAACAATCGCGCGCCGTCGTCCAAGCCGATCCACGTTCGCGTCTCCACGGCGGGAGGAGGCAAACGCAGAGCCGGATTGAACACGACCGCGCCGACTCGGTCTCGCGGTAAGCTGGTCGGTTGGCCGTCGTTGTCGACGCTGAGCGTCCGGCCGTCGAAGGCGGCGACCGCGCCGGTCAACCAGTCGCCGTTGGCCAGCAGCACTCGGTCCGACGAACCGTCGGCCTGGAGCAATCGATCGACAAGCCGATCCTGTTCGACGTGGCCCGCCGGCCACGCGAAGATCAGTCCGGCGATCGATTCGAGCGGCACCCGGATGTTTCCCAGCGAATCGCTGTCGAGCACGGCGTGTCCGTCGTCGATGCGAACCGGTTCGGCCGGCACGACACCGCCGTCGACCAGGACGGCGACCGGGCCGCGCGATGGCTCGACCGGCCGACCCCAACGGACCAGATCGTCGGCTGGCACAACGTGACGGCCGGCGTCGTTCTCGAATATCCAGCCTCCCGCCGCATCGCGCGCGACGAGGCGAGCCTCGAACGGTTCGCCGTCGATGTGAACCACGCGACCTGGCGGCGTGGAGGAGTCGGCGGCTTCCGCCGCGACGGCCGCCAGCGAGATCAGGGCCCACGCCAGCATCCACGGCCCGAGCAACAGGCTTGGACGCCCGGCCCGTTTCGTTGGCGGCGGGTACGGAAACAGTCGCATGGGGCGCACGTCCTCAGCGTTGGAAGATGGGGAGATAATCGTAGGGCACTTGCAGGACGATACAGGCCATGGCCGTGGCGTAGTCGGCCGTGTGGGGCGAAGTCCAATACGGCACGCCCGCCGCGCGACGCGCCAGCAGGTCGTCGCGCGCGGCCGGATACCACTTCTTCCACCGGTCGCCTCCGGCGTGCCACATCGCCTGCACCCCGTAGTACTGGCCGTAGTAGTAGTGGGGCGACTCGCGCTCCGGCTTGCCGTCGGGCACGAATCGCATCAGGTATTCCAACCCTTTGGCGAGCTCCTCGCCTTCATGGATTCCCGCGCTGTACAAGACGACAACGCCGGCGGCCGAGCGGGGAAAGAGGCTCTCGCGGCGGTCGCCCAACATGTAGGTGAATCCGCCGTCGGGATTCTGGCATTTCTTGACGTATTCGACGCACCGATCGACGGTCTGTTTCGGAACGTGAATGCCCGCGTTGCGCGCGGCGCGCAGGGCCATGATCTGGCAGATCGTGACCGAGATGTCGGCGTCGGTGCTGTCGGGCCAGTAGCGCCAGCCGCCTTCGCTGTTCTGCGAATCGACGATCAGCTTCACCGCGCGGACGAGCTTTTCGCGAAGCTCCGGCCGGCGCGACATTCCGTAACACTCGGCCAAGAACATCGTGGCGAACCCTTGGCCGTACATCGGCCCCTGGCTCGTCGCGCGGCGATTGATGATCAGTCCGCTTTGCTCGGTATGGGCGAGCAGATACTCGACCGCGCGGTCGACCTGTTCGCCGTGTGGGCCGCGGTTGGGCGTGCTGCCGCCCGCCAGGAAAGCCATGCCGCACAAGGCCGTCACGGCCGTGTTCCCTCGCAGGTCGCCCGAGCCGAACGAACCGTCCTCGTGTTGGCGCGAGGCCAGCCAGGCAAGCGCATCGCGAATGGCCGCTTCGGCCCTCTGGTCGATCATTCCGGTCGTCTCGGGCCGCGCGCGATCCGACGCGACGATCGGCCCGGCCGCGAACACTGCGATCAGCAACGCCGCGGGGAGAAACGCGACCATGGGGCTCACGCGGGGTAGCACCGGTTCTTGAACCGGTGTCGCGCAGCGACAAGAGGTTTCAGAGGATAGCGAGGCACTCGGGAAGAACCCTTTCCGAATAGTCTGAAATCTCTTGGGACTTCGTCCCCCCGGTTCAAGAACCGGGGCCACCCAGTGAAAGAGCCTCACGCGAAGGCGCGGAGACGCGGCGGAAGTGGTTTTGGCCGACAGCATCGTTCTTGTGCCTCTGCGTCTCCGTGTCTCTGTGGTAAATCGTCCGGCGGAACCCCGGTTCAGTCTGCACCCGTCGCGGGTTGTCGTTTGCCTTCCGAGAGCCGGCGGAAATACGCTTCGATAAGCCGTTCATAGCCCGGCAGGAATTCTTCGACGGGCAGTTGGAGTATTTGCTCGCGCTGGCGCGGCGGCAACTCGCCCCAGAGTTCCTTCATCATGGCCCGTGCTCGCTCCGTATCGACCTGCTTGGCCTCGCCTTCGGCCTGCTCGCCCTCGGGCCGTTCTTTCGCTCCCGAGCCGGGCGTCTTGCTCTCCTTGCCGTCCTCGGCTTTCCGCTCGCTCGAGGGTTCGCCGGGCTTGTCCGTCGGCGCCGTGGGCGGGCCTTCCACCTTGCCGCCCGGAACGGTCGAGCCATCGCTCCGTTGTTGCGCGGCCTGGTCGAGCAGTTGCTCGAGGCTTTGGACGATCTGACGTTGGGCGAGTTGCGTGGCGGGACCGCAATCGGCTCGGCGGAGCATCCCCTCGACGTCGCGCATCCGCTCGGCCACCGACAACAGCGGCAGCGTTTCCTCGGGCAGGGCCGCCTCGCCCAACTCTCGCGCCCCATCCGCGCGCCGATCGGCCTCGCCTTGCCGCTCACCGGCCGGGTCTTGGGCCTTGATCCATTGCGGATCCATCAGCGGAAGACGCTCCGGCTTCACGTCGTCGAAAAGCGCTTCCTCGACCGAACGCGAGGGAAGCGGCGCGGCCGCGCCGACGTCCGCGTGGGCCAGCAAGAGTAGAATCAAGATGAAAAAAGGTCGGGTCATTACAATGTCTCGTTCACGGTCGATCGTCCGAGGGGCTCTCGCCTCGGAGCAACTCGAAAAGCATGTCGGCCAACTCGCCCTGTTCCCTGCCAAGTTCCTTATACTCCTGTTCAGCCTCGGTTGGAAGCCGGGTTGCCTCGCCGAACCGGTCGTGCCACCGCTGGGTGCGGACGAAAAGGCCCTCCTGCAACGATTTCAGCAGCCC
>DOEZ01000020.1 GCA_003532715.1 Planctomycetaceae bacterium | reverse complement strand
GCTTGATCATTGCCGGTGAATTGCTCTACATCGTCTTCGGAGCGTTGTTGCTTCTGTTCATGCTGAAACACTCCGGGGCCGTGGCGGCGATTCGCGACGGTTTTCGGCGGATCTCGCCCGATCGGCGGATCCAGGCGATCATCGTGGCGTGGACGTTCGGCGCGTTCATGGAAGGAGCCGCCGGTTTTGGAACGCCCGCCGCCGTGGCCGGGCCGCTGTTGGTCATTCTCGGTTTTCCGCCGATGGCCGCCGTCGTCGCCGCGTTGACCATCCAGAGCACACCCGTCTCGTTCGGGGCGGTCGGCACGCCCATCTTGATAGGCGTCAACGGTGGATTGCAGGGCCAAGAATCGGTTGAGTCGTTTCTGGCGCAACCCGGTGCTCCGGAAAGCTATGATGCTCTGCTTCGGGCCATCGCCGGCGACGTTGCAATCGTGCATGGCGTGATCGGCACACTAATCCCGCTGTTCGTCGTTTGCCTGTTGACGCGATTCTTCGGGGCGAACCGATCGTGGCGCGAAGGGCTGGCCGTGTGGCCGTTCGCGCTCTTTGCCGGCTTGGCGTTCACGGTTCCGTATGTCCTATTGGGTGTGTTTCTCGGCCCCGAGTTTCCCACGTTGATGGGCGGGCTGATCGCGTTGGGCATCTCGGTCACCGCCGCGCGACGCGGTTGGCTTCAGCCGAAAGAGACGTGGGACTTTCCGCGCGAGTCCGACTGGTTGGCCGAGTGGAGCGGCATCCCGATGCGGGCGGCCGACGATCGCGACGGGCCGCGAGTCTCGCTCGTCACGGCTTGGCTGCCGTACTTGATGGTCGGCGTGTTGCTGGTCGTCACCCGGGTCGTTCCCAACGTCGTCGCTTGGATCGCCGCGGCCGAGATCAAGTGGTCGTCGATCCTGGGCACTGATATCGGCGGAGCAATCAATGTTCCGAAATTGCCGGGTACGGTCTTTTTGGTCGTTTCGCTGTTTTGCATTCCGCTCTATCGAATGAACCGGCATGCCGTCCTCGCCGCTATGAGCGAGGCGGGCCGGGCCGTGTTCGGCGCGGCCCTGGCCATCGTCTTCGCCGTGCCAATGGTGCGAATCTTCATCAACTCGAACGTCAATGGAGCGGATCTGGCGGGTATGCCGCAGGTTCTCGCCGCCGCAACGGCGCAGTGGGCCGGTCAGGCCTGGCCGGCATTCGCTGCGGTCATCGGGGCGATGGGTGCTTTCGTTGCGGGAAGCAACACGATCAGCAATATGACCTTCTCGCTCTTTCAATTCGATGTGGCCCTGAGCACGGGCCTTTCGCCAACGATGATCGTCGCTCTCCAGGCGGTCGGGGGAGCGGCGGGCAACATGATCTGCGTTCACAACGTCGTTGCGGCCGCGGCAACCGTCGGCCTGCTCGGCCAGGAGGGCACGGTGATCCGGCGGACGCTTATCCCGACCGCGTATTACCTGATCGCCGCCGGACTGATCGGAATGGGCGTGTGTTTTTGGGGCAGATAGAGCCGAGGGTGTCACCCGTGTGGGTGTAGTGCTGTACCCCGATAATGTTTGAGGTGGGCTGGTGTACCCTCTTCCCATCCACTGGTGGAGTTGCTATGATAGGGGCACGGTAGTGAGAATTGAGGGGGAGCCACCAACACGTTCTCCGTGTCGCGGAAGCGTCCCGGGAAGGGTTGTTCTCTCGCTCATAGTCACCTAGTCATTTGTGTAGCGGTAGTCTTTTCGTAGCGTCTTCGGTGTTGGTTGGATGATGGAAAGCTTGTTAAATACTCGGCCATGCGTCGAGAGCGGTCCTATTCCGGTCCATGCCGAGTCAGACGTCGGCTGAAGCTCCGGTCCCATGTGCGGTTGATTCTCTCGCTCCATTTTTGGTCTTCGTTTTCACCGACGAGGTGGGGTTTCCGGTGAAGTGACGACGGCCTCCTATGTTCTTTACGTTTTTTTAAGGAGTGGCATCATGCCGCAAGGGACGATCAAAAAGTTGATCTCGGACAAAGGTTTTGGATTCATTCAGGGAGAGCGTGGCGAGTTGTTCTTCCATCACAGCGCCGTCGAAGGCGCCGGCTTCGACTCGCTGCACGAAGGACAATCGGTCCAGTTCGAAGAAGGTCGCGGCCCCAAGGGTCCTCGCGCCGAGAACGTCAAGCCTGTCTAGGCGATCGATTCGTTTGACGCAGCGGGCCGTCAAGGCCCGAACGCGGACGGTTGGGGAGTAATTGCCCCGCGAGTGAAGCGAGAATCGGCCAGGCAACGACCAGCGTGTCAGCAGACGGTTTGGTTTTTGCCCGTTCGAAGGATCGTTTTGCGCTCCAAAACATGGTTCGAACAATCCGGACGAGCCCGAAACAGTGAAAACGGCCTCGAGAACAGTCCTGCTCTCGAGGCCGTTGTGATTTCTTGAAGGTCTACTCGACCTTGATCAACACGATCGTGATGTCATCCGTCTTGACCCGCCCGCCGGAAAAATTCACGGCCAATTCGTGAAGGCCGTCGACGATCTCGCGAGCCGGTCTTTGCCGCAGGGCGTGAATCGAATCCAACACGCTCTCGAGACCCAATCGTCGGTGACCGGGCGACTCCGCCTCGGTCAGTCCGTCGGTGAACAGCGCCACGATCTGGCCGGATTTCAAGGGCAGGGCATCGGTTCGTGGGACGGTTGTATCGGCGTCGATTCCAAGCGGCAAACTCGTGCTGTCCAACACGATCGCATCGCCCGTGTCGTTGAGCAGGTATCCTCGCTGGCCCGCGCTGGCGTATTGCAGGGAGCAGTCGCGCGGGTCGATCGCGGCCAACATGAGTGTGACGAAGCGAGAACCATCGGTATCCCGCGCCAGAACCCGGTTTGCCCGCGTGAGAATTTCGCTCGGATCGCTGGACACCTCGACCAAGGTTCGGAGACAGGCGCGTGTCTCGGCCATCAGCAGGGCGGGCCCCATGCCGTGTCCGGTCACGTCGCCGATGACCACCGCCAACCGCCCGTCGGACATTGGAATGTAGTCGAAGTAGTCGCCGGCGGTCGCCTTGGCGGGGTACAACCCCGAGGCGATGTCGAAGCCCTCCAAGTTGGGCGGAGTCGCCGGAAAGAGACGCTTCTGTATCTGTTGCGCGCCGCGGAATTCCTCGGACGTATCGCGAAG
Organism: Planctomycetaceae bacterium; assembly: GCA_003532715.1. Classification (GTDB taxonomy): domain Bacteria; phylum Planctomycetota; class Planctomycetia; order Pirellulales; family Thermoguttaceae; genus UBA11386. The sequence goes on along the minus strand of DOEZ01000020.1, from coordinate 657 downwards.
CTGATCTTCGATCCGATGTCGCCGCCTCCGTTCCAAGGCGTACCGAATCGACCGGATCAGGAGTTGGTCGTCCATTTGATCCTTCACCAGGTAGTCTTCGGCCCCCGCCTGCACGGCCCGAACGCCCAAGGTCTCGTTCCGATCGCCCGTGAGCACGACGATGGGCACGCCGTCGGCCGCCGCATACATGACGAGAAAAGTCTCGAGGCCGCGACTGTCGGGCAAGGAGAGATCGAGCAGGATCAGATCGATTTGTCCCGTCGCGCAATGCCGCATCGCGACCGCAAGAGTCTCGGCGTGAACCAATTCGAATGGCGAGTCCCAGCGGTCCGCCAAGAGATTGCGCATGATCCACACGTCGTCTTGGTCGTCCTCGACCAACAGAATTCTCACGCGAGTCCGGCTCATGTCATTTCCCAAGAAGAACCTACTCCCACGGTGGCAGATGCACTAAATCGAACCAGTAGCCGCTCAGGGCCGTGGCCAGTTCGACCCAACCGTCGAACGTGTCCGGCTTCGAGATATAAGAACTGGCGCCGCTCTCGTAGGCCAGGCTGATGTCGTACTCGGCCACCGACGTTGTCAGAATCACCACGGGAACGCGCTGAAGTCGCCGGTCTTGCTTGATCAGCCGGAGTGTCTCGCGGCCGTCCCGCC